>JAZSDJ010000013.1:0-7462 GCA_045531105.1 Eubacteriales bacterium
TGAAACAGATGAAACTGTAAACCTTAGAACAAAAGCGGCTCTTGAAGCAGGACTTACAGTAATCCTTTGCCTTGGCGAAGTTAAAGAAGAAAGAGTTAACGGAATTACAAACGAAGTTGTTGCAATGCAAACAAAACTTGACTTGCTTGGTGTAACAGAAGAACAACTTGCAAAAGTTATTATCGCATATGAGCCAGTATGGGCAATCGGTACAGGTCTTACAGCGACACCAGAGCAGGCTGACGAAACTTGTGGCGTAATCCGTGATACAATCGCAGCAATCTACTCAAAGGAAGCAGCGGAGAAAATCACAATTCAATATGGTGGTTCTATGAACGCAGCAAATGCAGCGGAACTCCTTTCAAAGGAAAATGTTGATGGTGGACTTATCGGTGGTGCATCACTTAAAGCAAAGGATTTCTCAATCATCGTTGACGCCGCTCAATAATTAAACACAACAAAAAATCGACACTCAATCGAGTGCCGATTTTTTATTTTATAACATTTCAATTTTTATATCAAACTTGCCTTTAAATTCAATATCGTCAATACTTGTGAGATAAACAACGGTTTCGTTTATTGAATCATTAGGATTTTTTGTTTTGTGAATGTCTGACTCATATCTTGCCTTGCCTTTTTTAGAGTCAAAACAAATAGCGACATTGTCAATTTCAATTCGTCCGTCTGTGATTTTAGGCTCAACATAAGAAATAAATCTTTCTGTAAACGAACCTTCACCCTCAATAGAATACTCGTCACAAATATAAACGAGGTCATCTTCCGCTTTGAAGTGGCGAACTAATTTTTTGAGTTCAGGCACATCATAGAGTTCCTTGAAATCAACACTGAATACGCCATTTTCAAAAGAAGTATAAGAGCGAGTGTCACGAACATTCGCTTGATATTGACCATTGATTATAGGCACATTATGACCTTTTGACGATGTTTCAAGATACTCATATCGTTGAGGCATCTCAAAGTAATCCTTCGTGTAATATCTTGTTCCCATATCAATAAGCACTTGACGATTATCTCGTACAAGCATAAACGAGCCAACATCATTGTGATTGTGGCTATCGCCATTCCAACCACCACGACCAGCCAACGCATACTTGTCAGTGCGTTTTGTATACCAACCTGCATGAGGCATATAATATTCTGCGTTTTTGAGTTCATCACAGGTGTATTTTGAGTCGTAATGCTCAATGTATAGAAGCATCTGACCAAAGTGAGAAGGAAGAGCAAGACGGCTTTTTTCAGGTACCCAAATCTCATCACCATAAATGGTTTTGAGTGGGAAGAGAAGACTCATAGGAAGCGTAATGTTAATGGTTGTGTCACCATAACAAGTTATAATGTCAGAGGAAAGAGTAACTTTTTCAAAGAAACGGCAAATATCCTTCACCTTAGGGTCTTTGAAGTAATCAATCTCACCATTTGAGTATTCTTTAACAAGTATAGCGTAAAACACAAAATTGCAAAGACCATAGCCCCAATAACCTGCGCCCTCATAACAAACGCCATCATCGGAAAATCCCGCGATAAATTTATGCATATTCTCGTTAAATCTTGGAAGAAGTCTATCAAATTCCTCAGGGTATTTGAGCATAAGAGCAATACCTATGTTGCCAGCACAAACGGAAGTCCAGTTGTTATATCTGTCTTCCCAGTGCCAAATTTGAGATTTGAATGGTTCTAAAATTCTGCGACGAAGTTCTGTGTCAATTCTTTTCTTGATTTGTGGATGCAATTTGTCACCCATAAGATAGTCAATTATTGCAATAGCAGAACCAACAGCAGTTGAAGAAAGGTCAAGTTCGTAATAATTTTCTTCATTTATGTCGGGGACGTGTGCGTGAATTGCCCAAACATACATCGAAAGCACATCGTAAAGCGCATCTTCAAGTTTGCTAATGTATTCGCCACCCCAAAAAAGTGCCTTATATGCATTCATATAAAGAGTGTCAATGTGTTGATTAAGCGCGAATTCGTAAAGATTTCTCTCGCCTTTTTCGGCAAATAATCTAAACTTTGAAAATTTAAGCATAAGAGGTTCATCAAAGTTTCTTTCTTGATATCTTTTTTCATATTGCTCACGAAGAAGCGCATACTTGTCGCTCTCTCGGTATTCCTTTAAAAAGGCTTCGTCTTTAAATTTTTCAAACATTATATTACCTCAACGCGGAATGAAAACTCATCTTTCGGATTTTTAACTTTAAGGTTGATGCAATAAACATCTTGACCCTGTTCAATGTTTCCATCAAAATCAAGAGTAATTGCACGAACTTCGGTTTCATAATCAGCATCAGCCAAGGAGGCATCAAACACAATTCTGACCCCATCAATTTTAACCACTCCATCAGCAATTTCGGGCTTTTTGTAAGTTACAAGTCTTTCAACGAAAGTTTCAACGCCACCAAAAACATCAGTAATTGAAACACCCTTCTCGTCAGGTGTGTAGTTTCTTACAAGTTTCAAATCCTTAATGTCGTAAAGTTCGTGGAAATCAATGCTTATAGTTCCGTTTTCAAAGGTTGTATAAGAACGAGTGTTACAAATGTTCGCCTGATATTTTCCGTTTATAATTGGTACATTGTGGCTTCTTGAAGAAGTTTCAAAGAATTTGTATCTGTGTTCATGTTCAAAATACTGTCTTGTATAAGGACGGCCACCAATGTCGCGCAAAACTTGTTCGCCATTGTGGCAGAAAATAAACGAACCAACATCATTGTGGTTATGACTTTCGCCATTTGTACCACCACGACAAGAAAAACTATAATTCGGAGTTCTCTTGACATACCAACCTTGGTCAGCCATAAAACACTCGCAATTTTTTGAAATTGAAGATGATGAATACTTTTCATCATAACAAATAAATGTGTCAATAAAGAACGGGAAGTAATGAACGCCATAAGAGAACATATCACTTGGCGGAATTTCATATACATCACCAAAGATTGATTTGAACTTGTAAACAAGTCCTGCATCAATCATCATCTTTGCACCAAGTCCACAGTCACCATAAGTTACGACAACTTCCTCGTCAAGAAGCATCTTTTGGAAAAAGGTCGCAATACTCTTTATCTTTTTGCCCTCCAAAAGGTCAATATCGCCATTTGAATAAGAGCGAAGAAGGTCAGCGTAAGCAACATAGTAGCCAAAGCCATAACCCCAATAGCCAGCGCCCTCAGTACAAACACCATCGTCACCATATGAGTCAACATATGTTTGCATATCGTGATTTATTCTGTCCTTCACAAGTTCAAAAACATCAGGACGATTAAGCATAAGAGCGCAACCAACACTACCGGCACAAACAGTTGTCCAGTTGTTAGACCTAAATTCCCAATGCCATCTTTGTTTAAGAAATGGTTCAACAATTCGCCTATCAATTTCTGCATCAATTCTCGCTTTGATAAGTGGGTGCAAACGCTCACTCAAAAGCCTTTTTATAATTGCAAGAGCCATAGCGATAGTACAAGCATCAAGGTCAAGTTCGGTATTGTTGTTTTCCGTAATGCTTGGCATATGAGCAGGAAGCGCCCATACATAAAGGTCGCATATTTCAAAAATAGTGTCTTGTAAAAGATTGAAATATTCTTCGTTTTCAGGGTAAATAAGAGAGAGAATAGCACAAGTAAACATTCTGTGCTGACGCTTGAAGAATGTTTTTTGATAAATGGTTCTGTCGCCAATGTCGGCAAAAAGTCTGAATTCGCTAAATTTTGGAGTAGGGATTTCGCCTATGCAATATTCCTCATAACTCTTTTTGAGTGCTTCAATAGCGGGAGCGAAAGCAGGAATTTCTCTTGCTTTTTCCCAAATTTGAGGATTGTATGATTTGTCAAGAATATTCATCTTTCTACCTCTTCTAAAATCTTTTGCAATATTTTTGCTTCTACTGGCAAAGAAGTAATTTCGCCATCAGGCATAAATTCAAGAAAACAAATTCTTTCATTTGCATTTTCGTCATTTAATATTTTTAAATATTCGGTCCATTCATAAATTCCGCGCTCAGTGCCGAGTGAGGACTTTTCACCCTTTTCATTCCAGTTGAACACATGTACATTTGTGATATAAGGGCGCAAAGCCTTCAATGCCTCAATGTTGTACTCAAACCCTTTTTCGTGATTTGGTTGCCAATAAAGTTTCAAATTGTCCTCGTTTACCGCTTCAAGAAAACGAAGCGTGTCGCGATAATCATCGGTAAGAGTTTTCCAATGGCACTCAATAGAAAGAGTAATGCCACATTTTTTTGCTTCTTTGCAAAGGTCTTTCGTTATAGAAACATTTTTGTCAAAATAGTTATCGCAAAGAAAACACTCTTTACCCTTTTTGCAACCGCAAAATGGCCAGCCAAGCCAAACACGAACAGTTTTTGCCGAGAGGGCCTTTGCAGTTTTTAAGACATATTTAAAAGGCATAGGGAAGTGTTCATCGCAGTGATAAACAAGCCCAAAATACGAGCCATAAGAAGCACTTTTAAGCCCACTTCCGTGCATAAGTCTTCGAGCCTTACGGGCAAGTTTCACCTTCCCCATAGGAATGTGAACATCGCCACCCCATTCAATATATTCAAGACCACTTTCCTTTGTAGCCTTAATTAATTCTTTGATTGATTTTTTTCTAAAAGATATAGAAACTAATCCGGTTTTCATAACTCAATCCTTAATAAATATTCTTGTTTTCTCTATATTCGCGCCATACATTTTCGAAGAAACCGCCACCCTCTGGTAAAGGTCTAACTGGTCGTGCGCCACCACCCATACCCGAAGGCTTGCAGAATGTGATTTCGAAAATTCTGTCATTGTATTCGCCACCGTCAAGTTCAAAACGGAAAAGGTCTTCCATTTTTGCAGGAACATCACCAGTCGTTGAAGAATAAATAGCGGAGCCTCTTGATTTTCCACCTGCTAAAACATAAGTTTTCATAGCCATAGTGTACATCATTTCACCAATAAGAGCATCTCTTAGGCGATATGCGTGCCAAAGTCTTGCGCCTTTGTTTACCTTAACTAAACTTTCAAATTTGGCAAACGCATCGGAAAACTCCCCAATCGCATCATCAAATTTTGAAGCGTTACGAATAGGTCCTGCAACCTCGTCCATAAGTTTTTGATATTTGTTTGTAAGTTCGATAACATTATCATCATCGCCAAGAATATTTCTTGTAAGATTTAAGTGTTTTATAACCACATCACTTGCCAAAGTGTCAAAATTATCATTAGCAAGAGAATTTTCGCCATGCTTTGATATGTATTGAGCGCATCTCATAGAACCAACCTGACCTGCATTGAGCGCACTTCCACCTGGACGATAAACACCATGGCTACCAGCAACCTCACCGCAAGCGAAGAGGTGTTTTACATTAGTTTGCCACCACATATCAATATCAACACCACCATTATTGTGTTGAGCGCAAAGAGCGATTTCAAGCATTTCTTTTTCAAGGTCAACACCCTTTGAAAGATACAAATCATACGCAGGCATATTCATAAATTGAAGTCTTTCAAGAGGGTTTCCAAAACAAGCGTGCGCGTTTTCGAGATACTCTCTTGCCTCGTTGTCAAGTTTGTCATATGGCAAGTTATCAAGACCATATGGATTTTTTCTAAAATCAAGATAAACGCGTCTTTCTTTAAGAACACACTCTCTGAACACCAAAAGGTCAATGATTGATGAACCCTTCAAAACTTTCTTGCAGTCGAAAGGCCATTCGTAACCTTTTTTGAATATTTTAGAAAGACAAGTTCCAATATCGTCAAAATAATCATTCAAAAATTCGTACTCGTTACCGTCTTTGTCAACTGAAACAAAGCGAGGAAGAACCTGCATATAAGTTCCAGATACATTCCATCTTGGAGCGATTGATGCAAGACCATATTGCCACTCTGTAAGGTTTCTACCCTTGACACCTGCCTCAAACGCAACACCTGATGCGCCATGGTGACCGATAGGGTAAACTGTATTGGAGTAAATTCCCGCAGGACCACCTGTTGCCATAACTGTATTTTCTGCACAGAAAAGAACAAATCGGTCGTTTTCGTCTGTTGTTTCCTTGTTGAGACACAAAACACCCACACAAGTGTCGCCATTTTTTATGTATTCAATAATTTGAAGTTTGTTGAAAATCTTAATATCGCGCCTGATAGCCTCTTTTTCAAGACACTCTGTCATCATTTTAGAGGTTAAAGGTCCAACACTTGTCGCTCTTGCACGTGGGTCGTGGTCGGTCTTGTAACCAACATATTCACCAAAACGATTTACAGGAAATTCAACACCAAGTTCACAAAGATGAAGGAAGCAAGGAACAGAAAGCGCCGCCTCTGCATATGCAATATCACCATCAACGCATTTGCCATTGAAAAAGTCTTGTGCCATAGCCTTAGGGCTGTCAGGGTAGTCAGCACAAAGGTTCATTTTGTAGTATGTTTGTTTATCAGAGCCTGTGTTACGGGAAGTTCCCATTTTAACACCTTCTGTAACAATAGCGATATCGTCAACACCATAATCGCCAAGACGAAGCGCACAGTTGTAACCTGCTGCACCTGTGCCGATGATTAGAGTGTTAAGAGTTACTTTTTTTACTTTAATACCATTTATTTCAATAATATTTTCTTTCATAATAACCTCATTATAGAAGATGCCCCCGACTTTTACGGGAGCACCGTTTTATTAAAGTCTTTGAATATGCATACCACCGTCAACGATGATAGATTGACCAGTTGTGTATCCGAGCATGCCAGAACAAAGAGTATAGATGGCTTTTGCACAATCCTCAGGAAGGCCCCATCTTCCCATAGGAACAAGACCACCTGCGATAAGGTTGTCGTACTTTTCTTTAACTTTTTCGGTCATACCAGTGGCAATAATACCAGGGCAAATCTCATTTACAGTGATACCCTCGCCAGCCAAACGGTCAGCGAAAAGTTTTGTAATCATAGTAGCGCCCGCTTTTGAAATACAGTATTCACCACGGCTTGTGGAAGAAGTGTAGGCGGAGCAAGAAGAAACATTCGCAATATAGCCACGAATACCATTAACAGCCTCTTGCTTAATCATTTGATTAGCAACAATTTGAGTAAGGAAAAGAGTACCCTTTGTGTTTATGTCCATAACAAAGTCATAACTTTCCTCAGTCATTTCAAGAATATCGTTTCTTACTTTTGGAGCAACACCTGCAACATTTACAAGAACATCAATTCTTCCAAATGAATCAAGACAGGATTTGAGTGCGTTTTCTCTGTCAGATGCGCTTGCAAGGTTTCCTGCAACATAAACAATATTTTCAAACTTTTCAAATTTTTCTACAACCTTGTCTGCTGGAACAATGTCCATAGCAAGAACTGCATAGCCTTCGCTAACAAATTTTTCAACGCAGGCATAGCCGATACCACCAGCAGCACCTGTAATTAAAGCAACTTTCATTTTATTACTCCTTACCTAAAACAAATTTTTTATA
>JAZSDJ010000168.1:0-4983 GCA_045531105.1 Eubacteriales bacterium
GGTGTCCTCTGCGTTCTTGTTTGCGATAAGGGTGAACATTTCTCTCTTGGTAGGTGTCTTTACTGTTGCCATAGTTTTTCCTCTTTCTCGCTATTAGGTTGCGACCCTTTGTTATTGTGTATTTATTATATCATAAACTTGACGATTTGTCAAGGGGTTTTTGAAAACTTTTTTTATTTTTTTCTTGGCTACCCTCTCAATTGAGAGGGATAGCCATTTGGTCGGTATCTTCCACGATAGAGCCATCAAGTCTTATCCAACCGCCACGAGTGAGCCATTTGAATATATCCTGACCTCTCTTTCCGCACTCACAAAGTATGCGGAGTTCCCAATAGACATCGGACAGTGCGGTATGTTCTTCCTTAAAGTCCTTGTCATTGTTGAGGTATGCGGTTACACCCTCTACGGAAGTGGGGAAAAATTTTCCGCTTTTGGTCTTGAGTTCGTTTTCAAGACAAAACTGCTGATATTCTGTGGTTGTGCATATCTTCCAATATGCAAAGCCCCAAAGGTCAAGGACAGTTACATCTTCAAGAGGGTTACGCAGTCCGTATGCTATTGCGGTTTTTGCAAACTTGTCGGTATCAAACTGACAGTTATAAGCATACGCAAACTGTACCCCATACTTTGCAATATCCTTGCCCATCTGCTCAAAGACTTGCTTTTCGGTGCGGAGAATTGCGCCCTTATGTTCAAGGTTATTACGCATCACCGCCAACTTATTTTCACCTACAAACATATCATTTATGAGCCACATATAGTTGTTATATACATCTCTCATAAGATAGTCCCGAGCGACTTTTGTTTTGTAGGTGAAATTTCTCAAATCAAGGTCAACGATGGTATAACCAACATTGAGCAGAGATTGAGTTTTACACCCTGCGGTTTCGGTATCAAATACCATAATGTTCATTTTTTTCTTTTTCCTCACTTTCTGCCATAGGGGATTGCTTCCTTTCCCTCTCGACATATATATTATATCACACTTTGGAGATTTTGTCAAGGAGTTTTTGAAAAATTTTTCAAAAATTTTTTCGCTCTGATATTGTAGTGCGCGGTTTTCCTATCGGGCGATCCATTCCCGCCTCAGTTTGCGCCCTTGACTACGATAATATTATATCACAAAGGGCGCGACTTGTCAAGAGGTTTTGGGAAACAATATTGCACAAAGATTAAGTTATTTTGGAGCAAAAATTTGTGCAACTTGTATACTACGCGAAAAGCGGCTCGCGGCGATAGACCTCGAGCCGACGAAAAGAAAATGGAGCAGATTACTCTGCCCCATAAAGTGTTGTTTCTTCAAAGTAGAAGCCACCCTCAAGGAAATCGATAATTTCATCATCGGGTAAGGAAGGGAATATTTCTTTCCAATTCTCACCATATTTCTCAATGAGGGAAGTATGCTCCCACCGATAAGTTTCTTTATTATATTTGCCATCACCGTCGGTATTTGCGGTAATCCAATCCGTAAGGATAAGCCACTTCACCGCCTCAGTAATGGAGGTTGCAACTCCAAGAACTCCGTGGCATTCTTCTCGAATAATTATTACTGTCATAAATTATTCCTCCACCTCGGTAATAGTTAAGATTTTGCGCACCTTGAGGTATAAGCCCCAACCCAAGAGTTGTCTGATGTGTCGGCGCACTCTGCGCTTATTCCAAGTCCAAAATTGCCCAGAGAGAAATCCATCTTCTAACTCATAGTGATATAGTTTTAACTTTCTCATTTCTTGCCCTCGTATGTTTCTATCATTTTGCGCACCATTTGACCACCCACTGTCATATTAGAGGTCAAACAATTTTTAGTGCTTGATGTTGTTTCGGGTTCGATAGCCTTTATCATTGGTAAAATTTCGTTGTAAATACGCTCGTGCATATTTTGCCACTTGTGATTTATTACCGCCATAGGACAGTTTTCACAAGCGTCGCCCTCACAATCGGGGCATTCTACAAAATGACAAAGGTCAGTTGGAATATCCTCAAAGGCTTGGCGCAGAGCCTGACTTTCCGATGATGCTAATGTATATTTTACTTGCATATTTTTACCCCCACATTTGAATTAAGTTATATGTATTTAGTGCTAACATAGATAAGTTAAGCACTATAAGATTGACTTTGTGTGCTTGCCAACTAAAAGCGGTTGCAATAAGTGAGCCTATGAAGAATGGTATGTTCATATTTGCGCCACTTATTATCCCTATTGTGCAAGCGGTATATATAAGAGCCGTGATGTCAGTAACATCAAACTCATAGTTTTTGGAAAGATTAAAGAAAGTTTTGAGTTTGTTCATTTTTTTATCCCTTTTCTATATCCTATCTGCGTTCCATCTTTCGTTTTTGTTGTTTCATATACCAATTCAAAATCTGCTTTGGTGATGGCTCCACACCCACACATTGTATATTTTGTAAGGTGGGTATCATTGTCTTGGATATAACTGATTTTCATTTGTGAGGTACTGCCGCAATTTGAACATTTAATCATTTTTCTTTTCTCTCCCATTTTTCGTGAAGCCAATAAATAGTTAAAGCAAAAGTTTCATTATCTATATGATGAACAGAAACATAATATCCGTTTGTTTCAAGGTCTTTAATGACAGGGCGCAATTCATTTTCATTTACAGTTATTTCTATATAAGAATATCCTTTAGTCGCTCTTTGTTGTATCCAACGATAGACTTTTGTCATATCAAAATTGCGTCTATATTCCATAATCTTTTCTCTTGCTTTTGAAGCCGTAAATTTAATCATTTTTTCCACCTCTTGTTTAATTCTTTTTTCCATTTGCGATATCGTATAGTATCTATCAATAGTATAACACCGCAAAACAAAAGTCCAAGATAGCATATTCCAATGCCGATAAGTATAATAATCATAGATATTACCTTTCTTTTACATATATATTATACCATATTATTTTGCTTTTGTCAAGAGGTTTTGAGAAAAAATTTCTCATGATTTCTATTTCTTTTTCGCCTTCTTTCAACGGCGGACTACGCACATCTTCCTTGATTTCACTGTCCGCTTCCTCTTGACTACGATAATATTATATCACAATTATAGGATAATGTCAATGAATATTTTGTAACGAATTTGTAAACTAAAAATGAACGGCGCAAATGCGTCACGTAAAGCGGAGCGCGCCGACCCATCGCGCTCCGCCGAGCATTCGGGTAAAATGAAAAAGCCCAGAGCATTGAAATTTGCTCTGGAAAAATGTGCTAAGGTCGAGGTCGCGGAAAATCGGACTTGGCGCGATCGCCTTCGTCCGCCAGCGCAATTACTGGAAATGCTTTAACACATCTTTAGCGCAATACTCACATTCGTTTTCTCTCAAAACAATAATTTGCTTGTCAACAGTAAGTTTATCTGTTGTTTTGGCAAGTAAATTAATGATTTTTGATATTTCTTCCGCGCAATTAGATTTTTGATTGTCAGAATGAAACAGAGTGGCGCCGGTATCCTTACAATAAAGAAAATGGATAGGATAATCTTGCGCGCCCACAGTTTCCCAATCTAATGCGGAAAGAGTAGACTCAAATGGAGTAAGGACTAAAGCGTGGACTAAATGCAATCCCACGCACTTGACCTCCTTTTGCTCTTTATTTATTTTCTATAATTATTATAATATAAATTTTTTAAAAAAGCAAAAGGCGCGGTTTTACTCCGCGCCCATTGCTTCGTTATATTCGGCTTCTGTAATTTCTACAATATAGACATCACAGTTAGCCTTAAATTCTTCTTCGTCTGGCTCATCTTCGTCCCAACCATTTTCAAGATAGGAATAGTCGTCATAAAGGGTTTGAAGCATTGTTTCTTCATACCCCTCTATATTAAGCTCCTCGTCATCAGGAAGCGCAAGGTATTCATCGATATCAGTACCGCAATAAGCGGTGTTACCGTGGCAATGATAATATTTCATTGTTATATCTCCTTTAATATTTTGAATATCATATCGGGCGCGTATGCCTTGCCCCTACTCCATTCTTTTCTGTTGCGCTCTTCATCGTCAAAGAGTATACCGTCATTAAGCGCAACTTTGCTTTTAGGAGTGCCATAGCGTACAAGGTGTATCTCGTCAAAATTGACGGATTTAAGATGTTTTTTGAGCCACTTGAGTTTTGCTCTCTTGACCGCTTCGTTATAGGACTCCGTGCCACTCTTGGAAAGCCAAGAGATAATACCCACTCTATAACCTTTGCTTTGCGCTCTATGAATTGCTTTTGCAAGTGCACTCATATTGTGCATACATTTTGCTTCGTCATAGGGGCGAGTGCGGAAAGCGCCAAGGTCATTCAGCCAACCGCTAACTCCGTAAAGGTCTGCAATAGTGCCGTCCATATCGAAGTACAAGGTGATTTTAGTCTTTGCCATTAGTATTCTCTCCTCTCTCTTGATGTATATATTATATCACATTTTGAGGGTTTTGTTAACCCTCAATTTGTGAACAATTTGTAACTTTCATAGCAAAGAATACTATTTTGCCCTTATAGGTTGGCTCTCCGAAATAGTTATCCCAAGCCTTTGCGAAAACCTGCTCTTTTGACGCTCTTTGCAATTCAGTTCCACCCATTTTTTGATACCATACTTTATTAAGTCCGCGATACATAAAATGGAAATCGTGGTCTGCCAAACGCAACGCTATAACGCGCTCATTGGGTGTTGCTTCATCGGGAAGATGTATTTTACGCAAATTGGGAAAGTCTTCAAGCATTGTTCGTATGGCTAAGTGCATAAATTCTCTTTTATGATTTTTGAGTGGCTGATATTTTGTGTTAAATCTGTCTGCCCATTTTTTATCATAAGGACAATACCAAGAATATGTGTTAAGTGCATATCCAGCGCAGTTGTAATCATCAATATCAGTGTTTGCACTATTGCGGTGTCCGTTACGATTAAGCGCATCATCATACTCATATCTTCCAAATACCATTTTATTTTCTCCTCTCTCTTTTGTACTCTTATTATAGCACAGTTTGAGTAATT
>JAZSDJ010000199.1:0-7868 GCA_045531105.1 Eubacteriales bacterium
CAACAGAAATAACACCGTGCTTTTGCCAAAAAGCAAGAGATTTTTGTATTTTTTCAACTCCGACACCAATGTCCTCGGAGAATTTAGTTATGTATTTGTCAAATGCACTGAGCATATCTTGACAGGAAAAAATTCCAATAATAACGCACAAGTCCTCATAAGACGCCTGAGGCATAACCTTAACCACAGAGGACGGCAAATTTATAATTTTCCCAGAATATTTAACTTCAATTTTCAAAAATTTCCCCTCCTCAACTTGGATATGCATTAAGCGACTCGTCAGCGCGAGTGCCGTTTAAAAATTCATAATAGCCTTGTGCGCCAATCATAACGGCATTATCGCCACACAATGCGAGTTCTGGCGCATAAAATTCTGCGCCAAATTTTTTACATTCTTCTAAAATTCCAGCACGTAGATGTGAGTTAGCACTAACACCACCGGCAAGAACAACCTTATTATAGCCTGTTTTTGAAAGAGCGGTGCCAATTTTGGAGCGAATAGCGTCAACAACAGTTTTAGTGAAAGAAGACGCAACATCATGGGGCATAATTTCAATGCCTTTTTGTTTTTGAGTATTAATGTAATTAATAACAGCAGTTTTAAGACCGCTAAACGATAAATTAAGAGTATCGTTAATAGATGGAGAAGGGAATTTTATCGCATTTTTGTCGCCCTCACGCGCCAAAAGGTCCATAGCGTGTCCACCAGGATAAGGAAGCCCCATAACTCTTCCGATTTTGTCAAAACACTCGCCCGCTGCATCGTCAAGAGTAGAACCGATTTCTTCAAGGTCTGTGTATGACTTGACATCAAAGAAAGATGTGTGACCACCTGATACAACAAGAGCCAAAAAAGGTGGTTCAAGTGTCTGATTTGTTATGTAATTAGAGGCAATATGCCCCTTGATATGGTCAACAGGAACGAGCGGAATGTTGTTAGCAAACGCAAGAGATTTTGCAAAGTTTACAGCGACCAAAAGCGCGCCAATAAGACCAGGACCATTTGTAACAGCGATAGCCCCGATGTCTTTCAAAGTCACACCAGCCACATCAAGCGCCTCATAAGTAATTTTTGAAATCACCTCAATGTGTGCGCGACTTGCAATCTCTGGCACAACACCACCATAAAGTGCGTGCGTGTCTGCCTGTGACGCGATAATATTCGATTTTACAATTCTTTTGCCCTTTTCCATTTCACACACAGAACAGGCTGTTTCGTCACAAGATGACTCAAATGCCAAAATATACATAAATCCCTCTTTGTTTAGTAAATCTTATAATTTTTTGTCCATTAATATTGCGGTTTCGCTTGGATTTGAATAGAAGTTCGGGCGTTTTCCCACTTCAACAAAGCCACAAGATTCATAAAGTTTGCGCGCCACCGAGTTCGACTCTCGAAGTTCAAGTGTTATTCGTTCACACCCCTCGGCACGACAGACGGAAAAAATTTCATTTAAAATTGATTTCGCAATACCTTTCCCACGAAAAGCAGGCAAAGTAGCAATATTTGATATTTGACCTTCGTCAAGTATGATATAAACCCCACCATAACCAACTATTTTCTTTTCTTCAATGGCTACGAAGAAATGCCACGGAGAGTGAGAGAATGACTCGGCAAAGGATTTTCTTGACCAAGGGGTTGAAAAACATTCTTCTTCAATAAAAACCAAGTCGGCAATATCAGCAGAGTTCGCTTTACGCACATAAAATTCCATAATAAATCCTTATTTTTTGGTTTTTTTGCGTGTTGTTTTGCTGGCAACGGTTGATTTTTGTGGCATAGGTGTCGCAAAATCAAAAACTGCCTTTCCATTTTCCAATTTTAAACAAGCATCAAATGTCTTTCCGTTTTTAGATACAAATCCTTGAATTTTGCTTGTTTTTCCTGTCGCTAAAAGCATCTTTACATTAGATACGGAAATAGGACGGGAGCAAATAGATTTTGAAATCGAAAATTTGCAACCATTTTCACGATAATTAGAACAACCATAACCGAATTTTGTGCGAATTACATTGCCACCGCAAAGAGGACAAAGTCCCACCACATCGCCAAAAAATCCGATATTAGTGTCTTTTTCAATCGACAAATCTTTCGATTGATTGAAAATATTGTTTATTTCGCTTTTTGCGAGCGAAACACTGTCATCAATAGTAAATTCTCCGCGGAATACTTTTTTGAGCGCTTGACCAAGTTCAGATGTCTTGTATTTGTCCATAATTATTCCAAGTTGAGATAGTGACTCAATTAGATATTCACCATCGGGCAATACATAGTAAGAATCTTTTTTGAGCGAAATATAAGCACTCTTGCACGCATTGTCTATAATACCTGTCCTTGTAGCCTCAGTTCCAAGTTCAAGTCCTTCGAAAATAGCGCGATATTCGTCATCGTCACTCTCGTCAGCGTTTGCCTTTTCATCTTTAAAAGGATTTTTAAGATAATTGTTGAGAGTTTCGATAGTGTAATGCTTAGGCGGGGTAGTTTCTTTTTCGCAAGGAACGAAGTTTATGTTGACAACATCGCCTTTTTCAAGTTTAGGCAAAATTTTGTCTTTTTGGTTGCTGTCCTCGAATTTTGTCCAACCTGGTTCGATAATAACAGTACCATTGAGAACAAATTCTTCAAGATCGCCAACCTTTATTTTTATCTCATTTTTCTCAACAATACATTCTTGTTCGCAGAATACAGCCACAAATCTTCTCAAAATAGCGGTGTAAACAGTCTTTTCACGCTCGGAGA
Organism: Eubacteriales bacterium; assembly: GCA_045531105.1. Taxonomy (GTDB): domain Bacteria; phylum Bacillota; class Clostridia; order Oscillospirales; family CAG-272; genus RGIG2000. The sequence continues at coordinate 2,741 of JAZSDJ010000199.1, forward strand.
GAGTTTTTGGGTCTGGAATTTTGTAAGTTGGAGTAAGAGCGGAGTGCGACTCGATTTTCGCATCATCAAAAATGCTCTTTGAAAAACGAAAGGCAACAGGGTACTTCAACTTTTTCACATTTGCAATAATGCTCTTTACTTTACCTTGCTCAGCAGTGGCGAGATATTCAGAGTTTGTACGAGGGTAAGTTACATAACCATCTTCGTAAAGTTTTTGAACAGTCGATAGAGTTTCCTCCATTGAAAGTTTGAACTTCTTTCCAAGATAACTTTGAAGTTTCGAAAGAGAGAAGAGTTTTGGTGGACTCATTGTAGTGCGTTTCTTCTTTACAGATGTAACAATGGCAGTCTGCGCGTTATATTTTGCACACTCGTCAACCGCCTTTTGATATTCGTCTTTTGTGAACTTGGCTTTTGATGTCAAATCAACAAATTCATTATTTGTTTTTTCGTGAGAAGTCATAACATAATACTTCTCGGGCGTGAAATTTTTAATTTCTTTGTCCCTGTCGTAAATGGCTTTTACAATAGGAACAATAACTCTACCAACACGAAGAAGTTTTCCTGTTTTAAGAGTTGCAAATCTTGTAAGGTTCACCCCATAAAGCCAATCTATATAAGTTCTCGCAAAGCCCTCGTTTGCGAGTGACTCGTATTCACTTTCGTCTTTCATTTCCGAAAGCGCTTGCTTTATAGTTTCAGGAGTTTGGTCAGGAAGCCAAAGACGAACAAACTTTTTGCTTCCGTCTTTTATCGCGTGAGAAACGCAAAGACGAACGATAATTTCACCTTCGCGGTCAGCGTCACCTGCATTTACAATAGTATCAACATCTGCACGATTGCAGAGTTTTTTAATAGTGTCAAATTGCTTTTGAACACCGAAGTCAACCTTCTTGTCAGTCCCCTTTTTAAGATTGAATTTGAACTCAGCAGGGAAGCAAGGAAGATTGTCCATTGTCCATTTTGTTTTTTCAGTAGGGCAATAATCCTCAATGTCAGCCAAGGAGAATAAATGACCAAAAACCCAAGAAACTATAAAATTACCACCTTCAAAGTAACCATTGCGTTTTTTCATTTCGTCGCTTTGAACTTTTTCAATACCAGCAATTATATTTCTTGCAAGCGATGGCTTTTCAGCAATGATAAGATACATAAAATTCTCCTTTCGTTTAGGTGAGGTTTTTCTATTGTAACACATAATATAACCCATTTCAAGCAAAACTTCAAAAAATTAAAATAAATATAAAATATAATATAGACAAAAAATCTTAGTTTTTCTTGCAAAACACGCATAACAAAAGAAAAAGAGTCGAAAAATCGGCTCTTTTTTAACTTTTCTTGTTTTCAACTTTTTTCTTTGTTCCATCGGGGTATTGAATATAGGTGTTGTCAAGAGTTCCACGGAGCGAGGCGCGAAATTCGGCAATATATTCGGCCCTTAGGGTTGCTTGCTCTGCTTTTTCTTCATCAGTAAGACCGCCTTCGCGTTGCTTTTTAGCAAGAGTGTTTATTCTGTCCAATTTTATCTTTTCCATATTGAAATTCCTTTTTTATTGTGGTAAAATTATGTTGTAAAATGTCGAAAGGGGAGTGGCTATGAGAAGGTTTTTTCTTGTTTTGTTGATGCTATGCGTTGCTTTTGTATCTTGCGCTGATAGAACCGTAATAGAAAACGAAAGTTCGCAAAGTCAAAATAGCGAAACTTTAAGTGGCGAAGAGTCAAGCGAAGTTTTTGTAGGCAATAAATATGTTGCAAACACTAACTCTTTAAAATACCACACCCAATTCTGCTCATATATACAGGGAATGAGTGAGGAAAGTGCCGTAATCACAAGCGATATTCAAATGCTTATCGAAAGAGGGTACGAACCTTGTAAATTCTGTATCGCAAGAAATACATTTAATTGATTTGGAACGGTGAAAGCCGTTCTTTTTTTATGCTATAATTCCGCCACCAATAACGACATCGCCGTCGTAAAGAACGACACTTTGTCCCTTGCATATGGCTCTTTGAGGTTCGTCAAATGTAACATGTAAACGACCATTTTCCATAACAGCCACCGCGTCTTGTTCTTGATGCTTGTATCTTACTTTCGCTTTAACTCTGATAGGAGTATCAATCGTGTCAACAGCGATTAAATTAACATTGTCTGCATAAAGTTCACGAGAGAAAAGGTCTTCGTTTTCACCGATTATAACCTCATTTGTGTCGAGATTTTTCGCACAAACATACATTCTGTGAGGAAGCGCTAATCCAAGTCCTTTTCCTTGACCTATTGTGTATCTAATAATACCTTTATGCTTACCTAAGATTTTGCCATCAAGAGTTACAAAATCACCACAGGGGTAAGCCTTTTTTGTGTAGTTTTCAATGAATTTAGCATAATCGCCATCGGGAATAAAACAAATATCTTGACTGTCTTTTTTTGAACTAACATCAAGACCTGCACGCTCGGCGAAAGCCCTTACTTCGCTCTTTGATAAATCACCGAGAGGGAAGATGGTATGTTCAATTTGTTCACGCGAAAGACGGAAAAGCACATAACTTTGGTCCTTTGTTGCATCTTTGCCTTTTTTCAGAACTTTTCTTTGATATTTTTCGTCAAATTCGATTTTTGCATAGTGACCTGTGGCTATAATGTTGCAACCAATGGACTTCCCGTACTCAAAAAGTTTATCGAATTTGAGGTGATAATTGCATTCAATACACGGATTTGGAGTCGCGCCATTTTCGTATGCTTCAATGAAATTTTTAATTACATATTTTTCAAAATCACCAGAAAAATCAACCACAGAGTAGTCTATTCCGAGTCTTTCACAAACGCGTTTTGCATCTATTATATCTTGCGTAGTAACACAACCCTCGTTTGTTATATCTTTAACAGAATGAAGTTTCATAGTAACCCCAAGACAATCATAACCAGCCTCTTTCATAATAAGAGCGGTAGCCGAGGAATCAACCCCACCACTGATAGCAATTAAAGCCTTTTCCAAAACGAAATCTCCCTTTTAATTCATTACTTTTATGATTTTATCATATTATTAAAAAAATCTCAATAGTTTTTGAAAAAAGTATTGACAAAGAAAAAAGGCTGTAATATAATGAATGTATGAACAAACATTCATATAATCACAAGGAGATTTGAAATGGAAAATGAAAATGTAGCAAAAATTAAAGAGGCAATTTTAAGAAATAATGAACTCTTTGATGAATTAGCGGAACTTTATAAAGTGTTTGGAGACGGCACAAGAGTAAGAATTTTGTGCGCTCTTACACAAAGTGAAATGAATGTGAGCGAAATATCTGCTTTTCTTGATATAACTCAATCAGCAGTTTCGCATCAATTAAGAGTACTTAAAACAAGTTCACTTGTTAAGTCGAGAAGAAAAGGAAAGACAATGATTTACTCATTGGCTGACGAGCATGTTAGAGCAATCATAGACTGTGGAATGGAGCATATTGCTGAGTAAAATGAAAAGCATAATCAAAGAACACAAGGTAGGACTTGTAAAAATATTGATATCCATATTGCTTCTTGTAGAAGCATTGGTGCTTGCCCATTTTGAACAAACCCTAATGTCACTTTTGTGTAATATTGTTTCATATGCTATAATAGGCTATGAAATTATAATTAACGCAATAAAATCCCTAATCAAAGAAAAATCCGTCAATGAAACCTTGCTAATGTCTGTTGCATCAATTGGTGCTATGATAATAGGAGAGTATTTCGAGGGAGTTTTAGTTCTTGTACTTTACACAATAGGCGAAATTTTTGAAGATATTGCAACTGATTCTTCGAGAAAAAGCATAGAAACACTTGCACAAATTCGTCCTGATAAAGCAAGACTTTTAAGTGGCGAAATAGTAAACGCCTCGTCAGTTAAGATAGGCGATGTTATCGAAGTTTTGCCAGGAGAGAGAATTCCACTTGATGGAGAAATCATTGATAGTGTAGGAATGGTAGATACTTCCGTTATGACAGGAGAGAGTTTGCCCGTTCAGATAAGGGACGGAAACGAAGTCCTCTCGGGTTGTCTTAACTGTGACACTGTAATAAAAATAAAAGTAACAAGACCCGTTGAAAGAAGCGCAGCGCAAAGAATAATCGACCTTGCTGAAAATGCGTTTGAAAGAAAAACAAAAAGTGAAAAATTTATACGCGTTTTTGCAAAAATATATACCCCTGTGGTTATAATTCTTGCCCTCGCACTTGCACTTATACCACCATTGTTTGACGGCTATAATTTCGAGCCTTGGGTGTATAAAGCGCTCTCAATGCTTGCTGTGTCATGCCCTTGTGCAATAGTAATTTCAATTCCACTTGCATACTTTTGTGGTATAGCGTATGCATCTAAAAAAGGAATTTTAATTAAAGGTTCGGCTATTATAGACACACTTTGTAGCATAAAATCTATCGCTTTTGATAAGACGGGTACACTTACAAAATCTCAACTTCACGTAACAAAAATCGAACCTGTTGCAACATATCAAAAAACGGAACTTTTAAAATATGCTTGCATAGCGGAACAAAAATCAACGCACCCAATCGCACTTGCAGTCTTAACTGAGGCTGGCAAAGTTAATATTGAATATGAACTTGGCGAAAACTATCACGAAAGTATAGGATTTGGCGTTGAATGTGATACGAAATACGGACACATTAAGGCTGGAAATCGTGAATTTGTAAATCCACCAAGCGATTCACACGCAAATATATATGTATCTATAAATGATAAGTATGTAGGTTCAATTTCCCTTGGAGATGAACTTAAAGCGAATAGTAAAATAACCTTTGAAAAACTCACAAGCATGGGTATAAAAGAAAAAGCCATTTTGAGTGGTGACAAAAAAACAAAGGTTAGAGGTATTGCCCGTAGCCTTCACGCAGATAAAGTGTTTGCAGAATTAACCCCAGAGGGAAAACTCGAAACACTTGAAAAAATGCTTATTGAAAGTAAGGGCGCAGTTGCATACTGTGGGGACGGAATTAACGACACACCATGCCTTGCAAGGGCAGATGTAGGTATCGCAATGGGCGCTCTCGGCTCAGATAGCGCTGTTGAAAGTAGCGATGTCGTTGTAATGGATGATGATATTGAAAAGGTTGTAAAAGCGATAAAAATTGCC
>JAZSDJ010000054.1:0-5455 GCA_045531105.1 Eubacteriales bacterium
ACTAATAATTTAATAATAGATATGCCACCGCTTAAAATAAGCAACACTCCAAGTGCTATTTTTGGTATTCGAGGGTCCGCTATATTTGCAAGTTGAGAAAAAAGATATGCACCAAGTGAACCAAGTACCGAAATTAAAATCACTTGCAGAAGATTGATTTTTCTCTTAAATGAGTGTACAAGTATCGCAAAAACGCCACATATCAAAAAGAAAACAAGATTTGTTCCCTGTGCTGTAATTTGTTCAAAATTTAAACACAGAGTGAGGTAAATTACCAAAAATCCACCACCGCCAATACCCATTCCCATAAGTATAGCGATTAAAAACGAAATCAAAATATCTATCATCTCATCACCATACAAATTCCCGAATAAATAACGAGTGCAGAAAAGAAAAACGAAAGATATTTAGTTTTTATCTTATCTGTCAAAAACGCGCCTATCATTCCACCTATTATCGCTGGAACGATTAGCATTTTTGTCATACCTGTGTCGATATTTCCGTTTTTGATATATGCAAACAAACTGACAACCGACATTGGTATGATTGCACAAAGAGTTGTTACAAAATTGTCCTTTTTATCATTATCGGTAAGTGCTGATAGCATATACACCAGCACAATGCCTCCTCCCGTACCCAAAAATCCGTTTATTCCACCTGCTAAGAAAGACAGAAGGCAAAACAGAAAAGGCTTTTTTATTCCGAATTTTTCAAAATTGATTTTCATTATTTTCCCTTGCATTTTTAATTTTTTCTACTTTTGCCAAAAATTCATTGATTTTTTATTTTATTTCTGTTATTATATTATTATATTGAATATTTTTCGCAAAATACTGTCACTATATTCCAGTGATATTTTCCAAGAGCGAGCAAGAAAGGACAAGAGATGAAAAAAAGCAAAGAAATCACCAAAGTCAAGTCAAAAAACACGCCTGAGCAAAAAGGTAAAAAGGCTAAAAAGCAATCTAAAATTCTTCCTATTATAAGCCGTCTTATGCCTTATATTTTGGCGGTTCTTTTCGTCGTTATTCTCTTTACTCTCGTTGGCGGACTCGGCTTTTCAAAAGTACTTTACGGATTATTCTCTACTTTCGGTTCGTATTTTATACTTGTTTTCCTTCTCTACCACTCTCTTATGTGGTATTACGATACAAATAGAAAAATTTGCACAAGACGTGTTTGCTGTTCGCTTGTTATCGTTCTTTGCGTTTCGATAATTCAACATTTAACAAGTGTTAAAGGGCAAGGCTTCGTTTACAAAGCGATTGAAGGCGCTGAATTGAACAAGCCTAACATTGTTCAACTTTTCCGTCTTGCAGCCGACGAGGGCATTGGTGGCGGAGCCATTGGTGGTGGACTTTGTGGAATTTTCCTTTCCACCATTGGAATGGGCTTTACAATCGCACTTGTTCTTATCATTTTGGCATTTATGTTCCTTCAAATGTTTAACATTACTCCCATGTCAATAATAAGACGCTTGTTTAAAGACAAAATCGAAGAAAAGCGCGCTAAACGAGAGGAAGCAAAAAGAATTGCCGCTCTTCGCAAAAAACACAAGAAATTCCGTGTATTTGATGATGACGAAAGCGATTATGTCGCTCCTGTTATGGACGAGCGTATTTTGCGAGCTATGAATGAGCGCGACGACTATGACGATGACGAAGTTGAAGACACAACGCAAAATGGTGACGATGAGGTTTTGCAAGTTCAGCGTCAGCCTATTACCTCAGAGGTTCCAGAGCATCGTATGCCTATTCAAAGAAGTGCTTCCCCTTATAGATATACACCCGAGCCTGTTGTCGAAGCAACTGATGTTGTTGACAACTCAGATGTTGATACATCAGAATTTGTTTTAAATGCGCCTGCATATAAGGTTTCGCAAGATACAGAAGAACCTGTTTACTCTTATGACGATAGTGCTGACGAGGAGGATGATAACATTCCTTTTGAGCCTGTACAAGAGCCTGAAATTGCTCCTGAACCTATTATTGAAAAAGAGGGCCCTGTGATTTCTTCTGCCCCTGCTAACCCTTACATTCATGACGCAGAAGAAATTGATGATAAAAATCAGGGTGAAAAACGTGGTTTGTTCGGCATGTTCAAACGCGACAAATCAGAAGACGAACCAAAGCCTGCAAAAGAGGAAAAGCCGAAAGAAGAAAAACCAAAGCCTAAAAAGAAGAAAAAACACATCTTCCCACCTATTGATATTTTCGAATTCAAAGATGATAATGCCGATATGGATGCGGTAAATGAAGAACTTCAAAACAAGGCACGAATAATTGTTGATACTTTGAAGAGTTTCAATATCAGCACAAGAATTGTAGATATTTCAAGAGGACCTACTGTTACTCGTTATGAACTTATGCCAGAGGCGGGTGTTAAGGTTCGTTCTATCGCAAATCATATTGACGATATTGCCCTTTATCTTGCGGCAGAAGGCATTAGAATTGAATGTCCTATTCCTGGTAAAATGGCTGTTGGTATTGAAGTTCCTAATAGCATCACAAGTATGGTTTATCTCCGTAGTTTACTTGAAGATTCCAAATTTAAGCAAGCGAAGAGTGCTGTTACTTGCGCTATTGGTAAGAGCATTTCTGGTGAGAACATTTATGTTGATGTTGCTAAACTCGTTCACCTCCTTGTTGCCGGTGCGACTGGTCAAGGTAAATCAGTTTGTATCAACGCTATTCTTGTCAGTCTTCTCTACAAGGCAACTCCTGACGATTTAAGACTTATTCTTATCGACCCTAAACGAGTTGAGTTCGCTCCTTACAATGGTATTCCTCACCTTCTTGTGCCTGTTGTTACTGATGTTAAAAAATCCGTTGGTACGCTTCAATGGGCTGTTTCCGAGATGGAAAGAAGATTTGAAACTCTCGAAATCGCTGGTGTTCGTGATATCGGTGAATACAACGAGCGCGTGGACCGTGGTGCTATTGATGCGGACAAAATCCCTCGCATTATTATTGTTATTGATGAACTTTATGACCTTAAAATGCAAGTTCCTGAAATTGATGACTATATCATAAGACTTACACAAAAAGCGCGTGCCGCTGGTATTCATGTTATTATCGGTACACAACGTCCATCTGTTGATGTTATCACAGGTGTCATCAAGGCGAATATTCCTTCCAGAATTGCGTTTCGTGTGCCTGCACAAGTTGACTCTCGTACCATTCTTGACGAGGTTGGTGCTGAAAAACTTGTTGCGCGTGGTGATATGCTTCTTAAACCTGTTGGCGCTCTTAAACCAACTCGTGTTCAAGGTGCGTTTATTACAGAAGACGAGCGTGAAATGGTCACTAATTTCTTGAAAGAAAATTCAAGCGAAAACTATGACGAAGATGTTATAAACCAAATTGAATCTATCGCAAACAAACTTCAAAAGGCTGAAAAGAAAGCCGATGCCGATGGCGAAGGTGGTGGCTCTGACCTTGATGAAAAATTCTACGCTGCGCTTGAAATTGCTACTGATATGGGCAAAATTTCGTCTTCATATCTCCAAAGAAAACTTGGACTTGGATTCCAAAGAGCGGCAAGAATTATCGACCAAATGGAAGAACTCGGCTACATTGGGGAACAAAATGGTTCAAAACCAAGAGATGTGCTTATTACAAAGCAAGATTTTCTTGAACTTCGTATGAAAAACAGTGAGGACAACTAATAATGGGTAAATTTATTGTTATTGATGGTCTTGACGGGTCTGGAAAAGGCACGCAAACCGATATACTTGTTGAAAATCTAAAAAAAGAGGGAAAGCGTGTTCGCACGCTCTCCTTCCCTATTTACGAAAATGACAGTTCTCTTTTTGTAAGAATGTATCTTGATGGTAAACTTGGCAAAAATCCATCTGACACAAATGCATTTGTTGCATCTATGTTTTTTGCGTGTGACAGATACATAAGTTACAAAACTGATTGGCTAAACGACATTTTAGACCCTAATACATATGTTGTTGCAAACAGATACACATCTGCAAACGCGGTGCATCAGTTGTCAAAACTGCCAAAAGAGGAATGGAATGATTTTCTCAAATGGCTCTGGGATTTTGAATTTTCAAAAATAGGTCTTCCTGTACCTGACCTTACTCTTTATCTTGAACTTCCGCCTGTTCTTTCTCTTTCTCTTGTTCGTTCAAGAAGTGCTGAAACAGGAAGAAAAATGGACATTCATGAACTCGACACTTCATATATGGAAAAATGTTATGATGCCGCTCTTTATTCTTGTAAGGAATTAAATTGGAGAAGAATAAAGTGCTACAATGGCGACACAATTCGTACAATCGACGATATTTCAAAAGAAATTCTTGACGAGGTAAAAAAACTTTGATTTCATTTAAAACGGGAGCATCAAAAGATTACATCGACGGATTTTGCCGTATTTTTGGCGACGAAGTGTCGTTTATTCACAAGGTTTTAAGTTGTGCAAATGAAGTTTTCGAAATTTATGAAAATGACAATTTTGCAGGTGGGCTTTGTGTTCTTGATGTAAGTGTTAAGAGTGGTTATTCCATAAAAAATGGTGCGTACATTTATGGTGCGTACATTTGTGAGGGTGCGCGTGGGCGTGGTCTTTTTAGACAACTTTGCGAACACGTGTGTGATTATTACAGAAATGAATTTTATGACTTCGCTCTTACAATTCCTGCAAGCAAGGACTTATTCCCTACTTATGAAAAATTAGGTTTCACTGATTCTGTCGGGGGATGTGTTTCAATTATTGGCGAAAACTCTTATGTTCTTCTGCCAGAAAACACAGAATTTTCCGATTTTGACGGCGATTACAATTCGCTGTATTTTATGCACATTGAAAAAGATACCCTTATAAAGGATTTTGACTTTTTCAAGAAGAGTGTATCTGATTTTGAAATCAAGCATATTGAATTTGAAGGCGAGCGAGGTTATGCCCTTTTGCAAGACAGAGGTTTAATTTTTGCGTCCGCTCCTTTCGCTCAATATAAAACAGCAAAAAAGGCGCTTATTTGTCCTTTTACTGATGTTGACTTTGATGACAAGGTTTTATGTGATATTTTATTTGAGGTTTGATTATGGTTTATATGTTTTTGGCTAATGGCTTTGAGGAAATCGAAGCCCTATATACTGTTGATGTTTTAAGACGCGCAGGTGTTGATATTAAGACTGTTGGTCTTGGTTCGAAGACGATTACAGGTTCTCATAAGATCCCTGTGATTTGCGACACTCTTGACACTGAAATTTCGCTTGATGATAATTTTGATATGATTATTTTACCGGGTGGTTTACCAGGTTCTACTAATCTTGACGAAAGTGAAATCGTTGATGCTTTTATAAAAAAAGCAACTGAAAACGACAAATTTATTTGCGCTATCTGTGCTGCGCCTTTCATTCTTGGAAAAAGAGGAATTTTAAAGGGCAAACGTGCAACATGTTTCCCAGGTTTTGAGGAGCAACTCGAAGGCGCTATAACAGTTGAT
>JAZSDJ010000236.1:0-6041 GCA_045531105.1 Eubacteriales bacterium
GATATAGAAAAACACCTGCATTGATGGAAATCCGTGCTTGTTTTCTATTCCATTTATATAGTTTTCGCTTTGACCAATCGAAAGGCTCATATCTCTTGCAGAAACATTTTTTGCCATTCTTAATTCTGTCAATCTTTTATAAAACAATTCCTCATTGAACATAACTCTCACCTCATATACAATTCTACCATACACGAAAGGCGATTATACACAGTTGGATTTGGTATATAACTTGACATACACTGTTAAATTGTGTATAATGTAGTTAAATACACAAAACAAAAGGGTGAGATTATGAAAAAAGTAACTATTGGCATAGGAATAACAAAAGAGCTGGACAACCTTGGGCGTTTAGTTATTCCGAAAGAAATGCGTCTATTGTTTGGCTTTGACAAGGAGGTTGAGGTTGTTGTAACAGAGGAGGGAATTCTTGTTCGCAATCCTGAATATGTTCTTGTAAAAAAGAGCGAAATTAAGCATTAAAAGACAAAAAGCAGACTATGTGTCTGCTTTTTTGTTTATTAGGTTGACTTTTTCTTGCCTTGAAAGTCGTTTGATATGCCATTCACGGCTTTGCGCCTCTTGCTTTGTTTCAAATTCTTCAAAATATACGATTTTAACAGGCAAGCGAGCGCGCGTATACTTTGCACCTTTTCCGCTATTGTGAACTTTTTCGCGATTTTCAATGTCGGTTGTATAGCCTGTGTATAAGGTATCGTCGGCACACCTTGCGATATATGTATAAAACATTTTATTCCTCAATTAAATCAAAAAGGGAAGGGTCGATTTTTCTGCCCTTGAAATAGGTTTCACGGTCTTTTTCGCCGATTTCGCGAACGACTCTACAAGGAGTCCCCATAGCGACAACATTTGCTGGAATGTCCTTTGTAACGACACTTCCTGCGCCGATTACGGAATTTTCACCGATTGTGACTCCTGGCATAACAAGTACGCCAGCACCGAGCCAAACATTGTTACCTATTGTTATTGGAGAGTTGAATTGATAGTTGTTTTTGCGAAGTTCGGGATTGATTGGGTGTCCCGCTGTCGAGAGAACGACATTTGGCGCAAAAAGCACATTATTTCCAACATAAATATGGGTGTCGTCAACGAGAGTAAGACCGAAGTTTGCGTACACATGGTCGCCAAAATGGACATTGTGACCACCCCAATTTGCGTGAAGTGGCGGTTCAACATAACAACCCTCGCCACAGTCGGCAAGCATCTTTTTAAGAAGTTGTTTGCGTTTTTCTCCCTCGCTTGGACGAGTCATATTATATTCGTATTGGAGTTCAAGACAACTTGCCTGTTTTGCAACAAGTTCGTCATCCATACAGTTGTAAAGGTCACCTGAGTGAATTGTTTCTATAAGTTCGTCTAAATTCATAAAATACCCCAATTCATGACACAGAGTGTCAATTCATGCAAGGCTTCCTTGCAATTTGTTCGCACCATGTGTGCGTTTATCTTTTTGCTTTAAAAAATTCTGTTAATATATTAGCACAATCGTCCTTTAAAACACCAGACACAATTTTGGGCTTGAAAAGTGGGTAATCGTTAAGATTTATCATTGAGCCAAACGCGCCCGCTTTAAAATCACTTGCACCATAGACAACCTTTTCCACTCTTGCGTTGACAATCGCGCCAGCGCACATAGGGCAAGGTTCAAGGGTGACGAAAAGAGTACACCCAACAAGTCGCCAACCACCGAGGGCGCGACACGCGTCGTTTATCGCTTTGATTTCTGCGTGGCAGAGCGCATTTTTATCGCTCTCCCTCGTGTTATGAGCGCGAGCGATAATTTTACCATCTTTAACAACGACAGCGCCAACAGGCACTTCGTCAATATCACGCGCCAACTCTGCCTCAGAGAGCGCCTCTTTCATAAAAAATTCGTAGTCCATAGTTACCATTTATTAATGAATTGCGATTATCATCGCATGAATTGACACTCCGTGTCATGAATTCTCACCGACTAAGATTTGTCAATTTTCTCGCTTGCTTCAAATACCTTTTTATTTATCTTCGAAGCAATTTTACTTTCGTTCGCGCTCTGCGACTCGCTTTGCTCGCGTGCATATCTTCCACCAGCTAATCGCGCTCGTCCCAACTCGCGTTCTTGGGGGTGTCACCTACATTGTATCAACTCTATTACACCTGGTTCGCATATCTAACCAACATGGAGAAAACGGAGTTTTCGAGAATTTATGGAGTGTTTGAAAAACACGAGAATTTATGGCGCTTTCACAGAATGCGAGAATTAATGCCGAAGGCAATTCATTAAGCAAAGCGAGTTGCCTAAATATCAGCAACATCCATATACTTCCAACCATTTTCGGCGATAAAGATTTTTCTTGATGCAATATCGTCGCCGAGCAAGGTTTCAAACATAATCTTTGTTGCTTCCTCGTCGGTTGGGCTGATTTGAATGAGCCTTCTTGTCGCTGGGTGCATAGTCGTTTGCGACATCATCTTAGGCTCGTTTTCACCAAGTCCCTTTGAGCGTTGGATTGTGTATTTTTTGCCTTCAAGTGAGGCGAGAATATCAGCCTTTTCGTTTTCGTTATATGCAAAATAAATTTCGTCTTTTGCGCTTGTAATTTCGTAAAGAGGAGACTCTGCGATAAAGATTTTGCCCTCTTTTATAAGTGTTGGAAGGAGTCGATAGAACATTGTAAGAAGAAGTGTTCTGATTTGGAATCCGTCCTCGTCGGCATCGGTACAGATGATAATTCTGCGCCAACGAAGGTTATCAAGATTGAACGCAGAAACCTCGTCTTTGCCTTTTGATTTTGTCTGAACCTCAACGCCACAGCCGATAACTTTAAGAAGGTCAACGATAATATCGCTTTTGAAAATTTTATCGTAAGAACTCTTCAAGCAGTTAAGAGTTTTACCACGAACAGGAATAATTGCTTGAAATTCTGCATTTCTTGCGAGTTTACATGAAGTCAACGCAGAATCACCCTCAACTATATAGAGTTCGCGCTCGTCAGGGTCTTTTGAGCGACACGCAACAAATTTTTCAACTCTGCTTGCAATATCAGTAGAAGTTGCGAGTTTCTTTTTAAGGTCAATACGAGTGCTTTCTGCCTTTTCACGAGAGCGCTTATTTACAAGCACTTGGTTGGCAAAAAGTTCAGCCTGCATTGCATTTTCTGCAAAGTAGATTTGAAGATTTGTTCTGATTGAATCGCAAAGAGCGTCTTCAATGAATTTGTTCGTGATTGATTTCTTTGTTTGGTTTTCGTATGAAGTTTGAGTAGAGAAACTGTTTATAACAAGAACCAAGCAATCTTGAATATCGACGAATGAAATTTTGGACTCGTTTTTGTTATACTTGCCGTTGTCCTTTAAGTACTTGTCCATTTCGAGGAAGAACGCGCGTTTTACCGCTTTGTCAGGAGAACCACCATGTTCAAGGAAACTTGAATTGTGGTAATATTCAAGGGTGTTGACAAGGTTTGACACGCAGAAACAAACTTCCGCTTTGAGTTCGTATTCGTCCTTGTCCTCGCGGTCTTTTCCTCTTGCGCTCATTTCCCAAGAATAAGGAGCGGTAAGTGGAGCGCTGTTTGTGAGTTCGTCAATATAGTCGGAAATGCCATTTTCATAGAAAAATTCGGTTGTTGAGAGGTTTCCATCTTCTTCCTCGTAAACGAGAACGAGGCGAAGACCTTTGTTTACAACCGCTTGCTTGTGAAGTGTGTCAAGATAATATTCTTTTGGAATTTTTGTATCTGTGAAAACTTCAAGGTCAGGGCGCCAACGAGTAAGAGTACCTGTTCTTTTGTGCTTTCTGTCAAGAGGTGAGGACAAAAGTTCTGACACAGGATTTCCCTTTTCAAAGTGGATTTCGTACATAGTGTCGCCTTTGAAAGAGTAAACATCCATAAATTCGGACGAATACTGTGTCGCACAAGCGCCAAGTCCATTAAGACCAAGAGAATATTTATAAGCGCTACTGCCTTTGTTATTATTATATTTACCGCCTGCATAGAGTTCGCAATAAACGAGTTCCCAGTTGTAGCGGTTTTCTTTTTTGTTGAAGTCAAGAGGAACGCCACGGCCGTGGTCGTCAACTTCTATTGTGCGGTCTTGATATACAGTAACAACGATTTCCTTACCGTAACCCTCACGCGCCTCGTCAATAGAGTTTGAAAGAATTTCAAAAAAAGAATGTTCGCAACCTTCAAGACCTTCCGAACCGAAAATAACGGCTGGTCTTTTACGAACACGGTCAGCACCTTTCAACGAAGATATTGTTTGGTCATTATAACTTTTTTCAGCCACAGTCAATAATTCCTTTCAACGATATTTAGACAAGCGATTTATGAAAAAATCGCCTAAATTTTACCTACAAATTTTATTGTAACATATAAAAAATAAATTTTCAAGTAAATATTTTTTTATTATAGTCAGTAAATTACGACACTCCCCGTCTTGACAATGCACCTTTGCGCGTGTATAATATATAGTAGACTGGACAAGTATTTTTTCTTTACAAAAACGCGAAAAAATTTGTTGCATCATAAATTTTATCTCTGTTGTAATGCAACTTTATTGCAATTCATGAGGTTTTGCCTCAATTCAAGGCGAAGCCAATTTATGAACGCAAGGCGTTCAATTCATTAAGCGAAGCGACTATCTATAAAGGAGGGTAAAATGTCAAAAATCTGCGAACTTTTGAAAAAGCACAAGCAAATTATTTTGTATCTTGTGTTTGGTGTTTTGACAACTGTTGTAAACATTGTAGCATATTGGGTTTTTGCGTACCCTCTTTCTTTGAATACAATTTTATCGACCATTCTTGCGTGGCTTTTGTCGGTGGTTTTTGCGTTTGTGACGAACAAATTTTTCGTTTTTGAAAAGAAGACAAGCAAAAATCTTGCTTACGAGATTTTGACTTTCTTTGCCTCTCGTTTGCTTACGGGTGGTTTAGATACATTGATTATGTTTGTGTTTGTCGATATTCTTTTGGCAAACGATATTTTGATAAAGGTGATTTCAAACATTGTTGTTATAATTCTCAATTTTGTGCTTTCTAAAATCATAGTTTTCAAAAAAGAGAGAATGGGGGCGCAAAAATGAGAGAATTTTTGAGAAAAAGAGGTATAACCGAGGTTGGTTGTATACCCCTTTCAGAATGTAAAATAACGAAACAATACCTGCTTGACAAGGCGCAAATTGGCAAGGGGGCAAGCGTTATTATGATGCTTTTGCCTTATCGTAGCGAGAAAAAACCGACGAATTTGTCAGTCTATGCCTCGGTTAGAGATTATCACAAGTTTGTCGATTGGCTAAGGGGCGAGATTGAGATTTACTTCCAAGAGAACAAAATTGACCTTGCCCACGCGCTTTTTGCCGACCACTCTCCGATTGACGAGGTTCACGCATCTTGTATAGCGGGACTTGGGTTTATTGGCGATAACGGGCTTTTGATAAACGAAACTTATTCGTCGTTTGTGTTCCTTTGCGAACTTATAATTGATGCGCCCCCGAGTGTTTTGGGGCTTGATATCACAACGCAAGATGAAGTTAAAACTTGCATACATTGTGGCGCGTGCGCAAAGGCGTGTCCGTCAAATTGCATTGATACAAAAAACCCTCGTCCAAAGACGGAGTGTCTGTCGGCAATTACGCAGAAAAAAGGCAAACTGACAGAGGAAGAAATTAGTCTGATGAGAGAAAACAACACCATTTGGGGCTGTGATGTGTGCCAAAATGTGTGTCCATTTACAAAAAACGCAAAATACACAGAAATAGAATTTTTCAAAAAAGAAACCATAACGCCCCTGACAAAAGAACTAATTGAAAAAATGAGTGACGAGGAGTTTTTAAGCCGTCCATTTTCGTGGAGGGGGAAGGGTGTAATCATTAGAAACGCAGAATCACAAGGGCTATAATCGGCGTTATGCGTTGCTTAGAACCCCAAAGCTCTGAAAGTTCGCTTTGAGGGCCCTGCGTCGTTGCTCCTGCATTGTGACCTCAGCGTACGCCAAGTACGCTATCGCCCCCAATGTGCGGTGCGCCTAGCCTAA
>JAZSDJ010000223.1:0-18573 GCA_045531105.1 Eubacteriales bacterium
ACTATGATTACAATGGTCGCATCACCCAAATCGGCAATACGAGAATATATTAAAGCAAAAGAAAAATAAAAAAAGAAGCACTTTCGTGCTTCTTTTTTGGCGGAGAAGAGAGGATTTGAACCTCCGCGCCGGTTACCCGACCTACATCCTTAGCAGGGACGCCTCTTCGGCCAACTTGAGTACTTCTCCACAGTACTTGCAAACCCCCGTTTCCCGAGTTTGCTTTTCAATTATACACAATTTTTAAGCCCTTGTCAATAGTTTTTTTCTTTTTATTTATTATATGCTTGAAAAATTTCAAAAAATACTCTTGACATTTGTAAAATATTGTGGTATTATATGTTAGCAAAAAGAAACGCGCTCCTAGCTCAGCGGATAGAGTGCCCGGCTACGAACCGGTAGGTCGAGGGTTCGAATCCCCCGGGGCGCGCCATAACCAAGAAACCACCCAAACGGGTGGTTTTTTGGTTATTATGTCTTCCGTGTTGGATTCGACACTCCTTTGTAAATGCAACGCATTTGCAAATAGAGTGCGCAAACGAGCATATATATCCGCTGGTAAGTCGTCTTTCGCCTTTGCAATTAAATCAAAAAATTTTTCTTGCTCTTGTTCGCTTGGTTGCAAAATTTCAAGCATTTTAAATTGTACATCTAATGAAGGGCTTGCAATTTTTGTTGTTTTTACAAAACCCTTATTGTATGATTTAAACACAGAAATTTAGACCGATCTATTTTTGCTCCGTCAAACATATTTTTCACATAAATATTCCATTTTTGGTTTTTATGTGTTACAATAAAGTTATAAACACAAATTTTGAGGTGCGGAATGAAAGCGACGATTTTTGCAAAGAAAAATGATATAATAAGCGACATTGACAGGCGCATTTATGGTTCTTTTATTGAACATTTGGGTCGGGCGGTGTATAACGGAATATACGAGCCTTGTCACGAAAGTGCTGACGATATGGGTTTTCGTGGTGATGTTTTGGAACTCGTGAAGGGGCTTGACGTTAGCGTAGTTCGTTACCCTGGCGGAAACTTTGTATCGGGTTACAACTGGGAAGATGGCATTGGTGACAAAAGTAAGCGACCTCGCAAGTTGGATTTGGCTTGGCTAAGCGTTGAAACAAATGAAGTCGGCATAGACGAATTTCAAGAGTGGGCTAAACGAGCGAATACCGACATTATGATGGCTGTAAATTTAGGCACAAGAGGCGCTGACGAGGCAAGGAATTGTATTGAATATTGCAACGGCAAAACTGACACATACTATGCAAATCTTCGCAGGCAAAACGGATTTGACGAGCCTTTCGGAATTAAACTATGGTGTCTTGGCAACGAAATGGACGGCGATTGGCAAATTTGTCACAAAACTGCCGAGGAATATGGCAGAGTAGCAACCGAAACCGCAAAGGTTCTGAAATGGGTCGACCCCTCTATTGAACTTGTCGCGTGTGGCAGTTCTGACCCGAATATGCCGACTTTTGGCGACTGGGAAAGAACAGTTCTTGACCACACATACGACTATGTTGATTATTTATCTTTGCACTGTTACTACGGAAACAAGGACAACAACTCCGAAAATTTCCTTGCAAGAGTCGAAGATATGGACCGATTTATTAAAACTACCGCTTCCATTTGTGACGAAGTTAAATCAAAAAAGAACTCGGACAAAACGATTAATTTGTCATTTGATGAATGGAATGTGTGGTACAGAACAAAGGACGAAGAAAAGACAATGGAAAGGTGGCAAATTGCCCCTCACCTTCTTGAAGAAAAATATAATTTTGAAGATGCGTTGCTTGTCGGCGGTATGCTTATGGCTCTCCAAAACAACAGCGACAGAGTAAAAATCGCGTGTCTTGCCCAACTTGTCAATGTAATCGCTCCGATTATGACCGAAAAAGGTGGCAAGGCGTGGAAACAAACTATTTTTTACCCTTATATGTATGCGTCTTTATATGGTAACGGCTCTGCCCTTAAAGCGACAATTCAAAGCGACTCATACAAGTCACGCGAGGGTTGGGACATTCCTTACCTTTATTCTTCAATTATCGAAAACAAGGAGCGAGGCGAAGTTGTTGTTTTCGCGCTCAATCGTTCGCTTGACGAAGATATGGAACTCGACATTTCGCTTGACGGATTTGAAAATTATACCTTAACTCAACACATCGAACTGTACTCCGATGATTTGTCTTCCACAAATAGCAAAGAAGCCGAGCAAGTTCGCCCAGCAAATCGCGAAATTTATCACACTTACCCCGTTATTTTGAAAAAACATTCTTGGAATATGCTAATCTTTCGTTAAATAAAAAAGAACCTCTTTTGAGGTTCTTTTTGTTTAATCTTTAAGTTCGTATGCGTAGCACCAAGATGCGCCTGTGAGTTTTCCAAAAATGTATTTCATTGACGCTGCCTCGTTCATAATATAAACTTTTCCGTCAAGATAAACAAGTTCTTCTGCCATTGGTGGCGCGATAATATCTTCAACCAAGGTGTCGCTATCAAGATAGCAAAGGTCTGCCTTAAATCCTTCTACCTCAAATGCATCTTCAAATACTTGTGTTGGTTTTTCGTATACATAAAGGTGCGATTTTGAAAGTCCCCACGAGGTTGAAAGTATCATTCTTCCTTCGTCGTCAAATGCAAGTCCTTGAATTGCATCTGTGATTGAGTAAACCATATCAGGAGCGAATCTTTGTGGAAGTTCGCTGATTGGGTCAAGTGCGTACTCATAAATCACGGCTGTGTTTTTATCACCACAAGGGGTTGTCATATGGTGCTTTTCAGGTGTTTCATAATCCACTGCACGATAGAAGTTACCCGCATAGAGTTTTCCTTCGTGAACTTCGCAAAATGCAACATCGAAATCAACTTGAAGTTTTCCAACCTTTGTCGCTTTATTGTCGCCGTCAAGAATATCTTCTGTGTTGAAAATGTCCATTCCGCCCGAGGTTGCAATAAATGTTGTTCCACCATAAATTGTAATTCCGCCAACATGACCTGTATATGCGCTTCCGTCAAGGTTGAAAAGTTCTACTTTTCTTTCCTCTCCCTCTCCCTTATCTGGCATTATATATACAACCGATGGGCTAACTTTATCTTTTTGATAGCCCGTATAAAGGAAGGTTTCGGTTTCTTCTATATACTCAAAGCCCTGTGGAACGCTACCGTCCCAAAGTCCTGGAATTTTAAATTCCTTGTCTGCGTCGTCATAAAATTTGAAAAACATAATATTTTCGCCAACTGAAAATCCGACTACTGCAAGAACTACAAGCCCGATAATCGAGCATAAAACTATCGCTACTATTTTTAGAGCGAGGTTTTTCTTTGCCTCTTTTTCTTTTGCCATAACTTTCTCCTTTCAGAAGAAATTTCTTCTTATTCTGCGCTAACTGTCGAAATCTTTACGAACACAGGTGTTTCGCCCGCGTCAACTGTAACTATTGAGTCTGTGAGATTGTCTTTTTCAAGGTCTGTACCCTCATAAGTATATGAACCTGTAAGAGTTACAAGTTGTGCGTTGTTTTCTCCGACTGCAATTTCAACATCTTCAATTACACTTCCGTCGTTTGTTGCGTTCCAAATTGCGCAAACAATATCACCATCTTGGTTCTCGAATTGATAAATCATAGCGCCTTTTGGGTTTTCAACGCTTTGAACAAATACATAACCGTCAAGTGTTTTTCTCATTATAGCGAGATAGTATTGAGCGAGTTTCTCTGTTCCATCTGCGTTAAGAGTTCCAAATCCATTATATTCGCTACCATCAGCGTCTTTGTATTGACAAATTGTGGCACGGTCAACTCCAAGTCCTGCAAAGAGCAAGTAAGAACGAACAAGATAGTTCGCTTGTGTTTGCTCTGTCGCATAATAGTCGCTTGTGTTGTCAAGTGTATTATAACCGAAGTTAGACACGCAAATTTCTACATGGTTGTAACTTTCGTTACGAAGAGCGATCATCTTGTAAAGTTCATTATTTTCATCAAGATAGTAACTTTCAGGTGTTACATTTGATGGAACGAAAGCATCGGTATTAACTCCTGTAAGGGCAAGAATTGTATTTCTTCCACGAAGAAGTTTGAGAGTGTCGAACATATCGCTCATATATTGCGAGTTAGGTGCTGAAAAATTACCTGTATAGAGTTTTGACTGACTTGCATAGGTAGAGTTCATAATGCCTATGCCTGAAACTTCTCCGCGGTTTCCGTCGTATGAAAGGCTAACGAGTTTCGCATACTCAGAAGCGGTCATAGAAAGGTCAGGAGTGCGTCCAAGTTCCATTTTCCAAACACCTGCGGTAAGTGAGTTACCAAAGGCGTTTTGTGTATCTTTTACTATTGTTGCAAGTTGTGCATATGTTTTAATTCCCGCTGTTTCCTCGGGATTTGTTTCCTTTGCCTTTGAGAGGTCAATATCAAGGAAAAGTGACGGGTCGAGTTTATAGAAGCCTTTTGCAACATTGATATTAATCCCCTCAACAGTACCAGAAATTGCCTCAGGCGCTCCACCTGTTCTCATTGAACCGAATGGATTGTTCACAGCAAGAACATTTGTGTTGTTTGTTTCAAGAGTGAAGTTGAGGTATATACCCATCATTTGGTCGATTGTTAAAATTTCTCGTTTTGGTGCTTCTGGCTCTGGCTCTGGTGTTGTTACTTTGAGGAAAACAGGAGTTTCGCCTGCATCAACTGTAACAAATCCGTCCCCGTCCAAAATAAGTCTTGTTTGCTCACCCGATGTATACGAGGTTGGCAATTTTGCAAGAATTACATTTTTGTCCTTCGCTGAAATTTCAATATCTTCAATTACACTTCCATCATTTACTGCGTTCCAAACGGCATAAACGATATCTCCGTTTTCGTTTTCAAACTTGTAAATCATAGCGCCTTTTTCATTTTCTACGCTATCAACGAAGTTGTAACCTGCCATAAGTCTTGAAAGACCATAGAGATAATATTGTGAAAGTTTTGGAATACCTGTTTTTCCCAAAGTACCAAAACCGTTATATTCGCTTCCGTCTGCATCTTTGTACTGACAAATTGAAGCGTTATCAATTCCAAGTCCTGCAAAAAGCAAGTAAGAACGGACAAGATAATCAGCCTGTCTTTGCTCCGTTACATAATATTGACTTTCCTCGTCAAGTGTGTTATAGCCAAAATTAGAAACGAATATTTCAACCGTCTTATAACTTGTATCTCTCAATTTTACCATTTTAGCAAGTTCGTTATGCGAGTCAAGATACTGGCTTTCAGGTGTTACATTTGAAGGAATAAAGGAATCCGTTACAATAGTGTCTACAAAGCCTACTTTACTTAACGATTCTTCTCGTGTTTCTTCAAGATAAGAAAGCATCTCGAACATATAACTTGCGTTTGGCTTTGACAAAGGTCCTGCCATAAGTTTTACCGAAGTGCCTTTAAGTCCGAGTCCTTCCGCTCTGCCTTTTTTACCATCATATGTATAACTCAAAAGGTCAATATAATTTTCCGCTTTCAAAGAGAGGTCTGGGTGTTTGCCTACCTCAATGCGAGTAATGCCTGCACCCGAGATGTCGGAATATTTTTGTGCATATTGGCAAACAAGAGTTGCCATTTCTTTGCTTACTTGGTCGATATCTGCGCCATCTTGCGTAAGTTTGGAAAGGTCTATGTTCAATCCAAGAGTGGTTTTGAGATTAACCTTGCTTTGCGCGTACATAAGTGTGTTTTCTGATGCGTCATTTACGCCTGTGCCAAGGTCGGTAACAGTCGCCCTTCCTATATAGAACGGATTGTTCAAGGAAAGTTTGTCTTTATCACTCTTTATATCAAAATTGATATTTATACCCATCATTTGGTCAAAGGTCGCAGGTGTGCGTGATGGGAGAATAACTTCTGGCTCGCTTGGTCCGTCTGGTTCGCTTGATGAGGAACTGCTCGAACTGCTTGAACTGCTCGAACTGCTCGACGAAGTTGAAGATGATTCTACTGGCGTTGGTGTAGTTGAGGTGGTTTCTTTAAGATAATCACCGCCCATTCCTGTCGCTATGTCATATATTTGATTAGAAATTGATTCAAGTTGTGCTGAAATATCACAAGATACGAACACAAAAATCGCAAGAATCAGCAAAATCATAGAAGTTATCTTTTTCATTTTAATCTCCTCGTGAGAATGTTTTATGTTTGTGAAGGTTCAAAAACACGCGTGTGCGCTTTTTTGAATATTAATGCATTATATATTTTATCACTATATATAAAAAAAGTCAAGTATTTTAATTTTTGTGCTTTTCTTGTATTGATTTTTATGTAATTTTATGGTAGTATTTTGTTGACGGGTAAAAAACCGTCAAAAATTAGAAATTAAACTTTTATATGCGAACTAAGCAAGTTTCAATTTGGAGTTTCATTCTTCAATTTCGCATGCTAAACAGGAGAGATTATGAGAAAAGTAAAAATTGGCATTATTGGTCATGGTTGTCGTGGTTATGGTCTTATGGACACTATGCTCCTTACCGATATGTATGAATTTATAATGGTTTGTGACAAATACGAGGACAGAGTCGAAAGCGCTAAAAAGCAAGTTTTTGACAAACTCGGCTACACCCCCGACGGAACTACTAACTATCACGAGGTTTTGGCAAATCCCGAGGTTGAAGCGGTTCTTATTTCTTGCGACTGGGAACTTCACATTCCTATCGCCATTGACGCTATGAAGGCAGGTAAAGCAATCGCTCTTGAAGTTGGTGGCGCTTACAGTGTTCAAGACTGTTTTGACCTTGTTAAAACTTGGGAAGAAACAAAAGTTCCTTTTATGTTCCTCGAAAACTGTTGCTATAACAAAGACGAACTTCTCGCTACCGCTATGGCAAGAAAAGGTATGCTTGGAAGAATAGTTTACGCATCAGGCTCATACGCTCACGACCTTCGCAAAGAAGTTGTTGAGGGCAAGGAAAACAGACACTATCGTCTTCGCAACTACCTTTCAAGAAACTGTGAAAACTACCCAACTCACGAACTTGGACCTATTGCAAAAATTCTCGGCATCAACCGTGGAAACAGAATGGTTTCTCTCGTTTCCGTTGCCTCTGGCGCTTTCGGTATGAACGACTATGTTGAAAAACGCGTTCAAAATGGCGAATATGTAAATCCCGACCTCGTTGGCGCAACTTGGGCGCAAGGTGATGTGGTTAATACAATTATCACTTGTGAAAACGGAGAGCAAATTCTTCTCCGTCTTGATACTAACCTTCCTCGCTCTTATAGCCGTGAGTTTATCGTTCACGGAACTAACGGAATTTACGAACAAGCGTACAACTCCGTGTTTATTGAAGGTGACAGAGAGTATTGGGACCCTTACGATTATGCAAAAAACAACCTCTGCAACGCAGATAAATACAAAGAACTTCTCCCTGACTTTTGGCGCACTATCACAAAAGAACAAATTGACGCAGGTCATGGTGGAATGGACTTTTTTGAACTTGTTGACTTTGCAAAGCGCTTGATAGAGGGCAAAGAAATGCCTATTGACGTCTACGACGCAGCCGCTTGGATGGTTGTAACACCTCTTTCAGAGGAGTCAATCAAAAACAGTGGTGCGCCTCAACAAATTCCTGACTTTACAAACGGCAAGTATAAGACAAGACCAAGATTTGATGTAACAGACTAAAAAAAGAGCCTCAAACGAGGCTCTTTTTAATTGCAAAACGGAAAAATACGAAAGTTAGTCACCGAGGCTTCTCGGTAAAATATAAACCTTTTTATCAAAGAAACTCACAAATATTTATTATTTTCTTTTTCATTCGTTCTGCCATTTGAAGGGATTTATACGCTCCGCCGTAAGAGTGATTTACATACGCTATAATTAAGTCAGCGGTTGTTATCATCCATTCATTTCTCTTTAAAATTGCAAATTTTGGTGGCACATTTTCAATAGGCGGGTATATTGAAGTATCGTATAAACCACTCTGTTGCATTTTTTTGATTTTTGCTTGCTCTAACGAACTAATATAAGGTGCAACATAAACAACTTCTATGGCATCGTTTTGTCGCTTTAATTCTCTGCACGCGCAAGCGCAAATTTCATCAAACTCACCATATCCGCCAAGATAGCAAATAACGGGGTCGTTGTTCTTAATGTTGTTTTGTAATTGTTCTTTTACCATTTCTTTCACTTTGTTGCTTGATGGAACAAACGAATGCCCTGCGAAAGTAATTTTCATATTATATACCCCTTTTCGTCTTCGTGGAACGCCACGATTTTACAAGTACATTATACAACTAAACGAAATTTTGTCAATATCGTGGAACTCCACGAGATAAAATTTTTATATTTACCTATAATGATTGTGGAACTCCACAAAAATATAGGTAGGATATAACTATGAAATTAAACGACGCTATCATTAAACGCATAGAAGAAATTTGCAAGCAACGCAGTAGCAACATATGCGATATCGCTTTGCGTGGGGGAATGTCTCCTTCTGCAATTTACGACCTCATCAAAGGAAGAACAAAATGCTCAAAAGTTATCACTGTAAAACGTTTTTGCGAAGGCGCAGGAATTACGTTGTCGGAATTTTTTGATAAAGATTATTTTGAAGAACTTGAAGAAGATTAACCACTCTCGCTTTTTTGTAACAGACTAAAAAAAGAGCCTCAAACGAGGCTCTTTTTTACAAGCACATATTCGGGGTTGCGAATGAGTATTCCCTCTTTTGTTACCACAATCTCAACCTCTTTTGTAAAGCCAAATAATTGTCGCATTTCTTTGGGAATGACCAACCTTCCAAGTTTGTCAAATTCCTTTTTAATTCCTATTTTTTCCATTTCATTTCCTCCTTTACATTGTATAAGAAGTCTAATCAGACTTTCTATATCTTATTTTTCTATTATAACTTGTATATAATATAATTGTCAATACTAAATTGCAAGGTGAAAAGTATGAATGAATATGGAAAAATAAAAATTAAACTTGAAGAAATGTTGAAAAAGAGAGGAATGAGCAAGAATAAACTCTCTCACAAAGCGGAAATGCAAAGAACTCAAATTAATAACTATTGCAAAAACGAAATTACACGACTTGACACCGATGTTCTTGCAAGAATTTGTACTGCATTAGACTGCAAAATCGAAGACATTTTAGAGTATATTCCAAGCGAAAAATAGCAAAAAAGAGCCTCAAATGAGGCTCTTTTTACTTGTGAAATGTTCAGAAGACTCGATGCGAGTGGTTAAAGTTTGATTTTGTGTAATCGCTTGCCCTTTTTGCTTGCCAAACTATAAATTGTAGTAAGCCTTTAACCATTCGTTCTTAATATACTCATGCCCTGCTGATGTTGGGTGAACTCCGTCACCGAGCCAATAGTTATTTGGCGCTTTTTTAGCAAGTTCGTCAAAGCCGTTTTGGAGTGGTATAAATGGAAGATTATACTTTTCCGCAATTTTCTTCGCCATTTCTGCGCGTTTTGCTGTTTCTGTCTTGAAAAATTCCCAATGCTCAGTGGTTGAACACGCTTCTAACACAAACGGCTCTAAAATCATAATTTTAACCTCTGGCAAAGCGTCTTTGATTTCCTCAATAAGCATCGAATAAATTTTGAAGAACTTATCTGCGTCAACACCATTTGGGCTATCTCCAATCTCATGCCACACATCGTTTACACCGATAAGAATACTCATAACATCAGGCTTATAATTGATAATATCTCTCTTAATTCTTGCATAGAGGTCAACTACTCTGTTTCCACTAATTCCCTTATTTACAAAGGTGTGTTGATTAGGCTCTTTAAAGCCAAGTTCAGCCTCTACAAGATGAGCGTAGCCCCTGCCAAGTTGCGCGTCGTTGTTCCAATCTCTGCCTGCGTCTGTTATAGAATCGCCTTGAAATAAAATTCTCATAATTTACCTCTTAAAATATATTTGTCAAGTAAATTATACCACATACATTATATTTTTGCAATGTAAAAGGGCAGATTTTTCTGCCCTTTTGCTTTGTTTTAATCAGAGTAAGTAAATTGGTAGTTCTTCACCGATTTTTATATAGCCCCTCTCTTGTGTTTTTGAGGCTTTGGCTGGTTTTTTAATAACTTTTTCAAGCGTTTTTACGGGAGCGATGTCAGGTTCTTTTTCCATACTCTTTTTAGGAGCGATTTTTGGCTCGGTTGTCTTTTTTGGTGTTACCTTCTTTGGCACACTCGCCTTTTTTGTGGTAGATTTTTTTGCACTTGGCTCTTTCTTTTCAACTACTGCGATTTTTTCAGCGCTCACTTCGCTGTTTTCCATATCTGGCGCTGATGTTTTCACATTTGAGTAGCCATTGTTTGAAATTCTTTTTATAGCATTCTTACCTATTGGCATATTCGATTATCTCCTTTGCAAGACTTCTATATTCGATAGCGCTTCTTGAATATCTTTTGTAAGCGACAACTGGCTTACTGTTATCTTGCGACCATTCGATAGTGCTATCTACCTTTATGTAGTTTTTAAAAACTCTTACATCTTCCGATTCTCTAAGAGTTTTAAGGGTTTCCTTAAAATAGTTCTTTCTTTCGTCTGCCTTTGTTACCATAATTCCCATAATGTCAAGACGAGGCGAAATTTCTTTGACCTTGTTTATGAAATCAAACATATTTGCAAGACCGAAAAGTCCCCACGGGCTTGCCTCAACTGGAATTACAACAAAGTCCGAGGCGCACATAATGTTCATCACCCAGCCACCAAGAGTTGGTGGGGAATCTATCAATATGTAATCGTAATAGCCACGCGCTCTTATTGGTTCAAGACATTTTCTTAATACAAATTCTCTTTGCCATTTTGGAAAAAGGTCAAATTCAATAGCGCTCATAAGTGAGGTTGACGGGATTATATCAAGTCCCTCGTACTCTGTTGCCACTACGAAATCTGAAAGGTCCTTTTCTTCCTTTATCGCTGTGTATATGTTTTTTCCGTTGCTTGCATATTCAAGCGACTTTTCCTCATCAAAGAATGAAAGGGTCAAATTTAGTTGCATATCGCCATCTATGACAAGCACTTTTTTGCCCATCATCGAAAGCGCACAGCCTATATTAGAGCAACTCGTGGTTTTTCCGCTTCCACCTTTGTTGTTCGCAAATGCGATTATCTGGGTTCTGCTCATTTTTGCAAATTCTCCTTTTCGTCTTCGGCGAGAAATTCTATAAGAGCGTCAACTCCCTCGCCTGTGTATGCGCTGACGGGAAATATTTTTTTACAGCCTGCAAGCCTTAGCCATCTTTCAACTCTTTCGGGATTAGCGTCAGGCTTATCTATACCTGTGATAATACCGACAACCTCTCTGTTTACAAGACTTGTAATACATGGGGAGAAAATCGAATACGGCTCGTTTGCTGAAAGCACAAGACCG
The DNA here is from genome assembly GCA_045531105.1 of Eubacteriales bacterium. GTDB lineage: Bacteria > Bacillota > Clostridia > Oscillospirales > CAG-272 > RGIG2000. The sequence continues at coordinate 11,362 of JAZSDJ010000223.1, forward strand.
ACAACATCTGCCTCGTATGCATAAAGCGCAAGAGCGCCACTGGTCTGTCGCAACTCCGTGTACTCACCAGGGGTATCAATTATCGTATCAAGATAGTTTATATACTGCGTTTTATAGTAGTGAATTTTTTCGCCATTAAGCGCCTGAGTCAAGGTGGTTTTACCTGCCGCAACTCTGCCTATAAGAATAATCTTTTTCATTATGTTCTGGTTATATCACAACAAACATAGGAAAGTTTGGTCGTGAAATATTCTCTTATTGCAGAGAATGCCGACTCCACACTTGATACACTTCCTGTGATAATAAGAGTTCCTGTAAATCTATCAACAAATCCTATATCAGCCCCTGAGGCTTTTATAGCGATATCAGCAGTAATTACCGCACTTTCGGCAGGAGATACGGTTAAAACGCCTATTGCACTTCTTGTATAGTCGGTCTTCGGGTCAAGTCCGAGTTTAGTATAAAGCACATCATCGGGATTTGCAATTATATGACAAAGAGTTATCTGTTTACCAGGTACTAACTCCTGCACTATTCTCATATTTTCTTTAAGTTCCATTCTTAGCCTCCAATTTTACATTTAAGTCCTGAGGTTTGCGCCACTGACAAAAGGTATTCCATTTTTTCCTTGGTCGGTGGTTCTATTTCTGTAAGGGAATAATTTCTTCCAAGTCCTGCATACTTGTCCGTACCTAATCTATGATACGGGAGCAAGTGATGTTCGCTAACCCCTTTTAAGGTCTTGGCAAAATGTGATATTTCTCTTATCTCGTCGGGGGTGTCGTTAAAATTCGGTATTACAGGTGTTCTTATTATAAGTTCAACTCCGCTTTCCGCTATTTTTTTCGCATTTTCAAGTATTCGCTCGTTTCCGACACCTGTATACTCTTTGTGCTTTTCACTGTCCATATGTTTTATGTCCATAAGATAGAGGTCAAGATAAGGAAGAATTTTTTCTATTTGTGAGAAATTTGAAGACGAAGCCGATTCCACAGCGGTATGAAGTCCCGCTTCCTTACAAGCCATAAGCAACTCTTTTGCAAAATCCGCTTGACAAAGAACTTCGCCACCCGAGAGCGTTACGCCCCCTCCACTTCTGCGATAATACGGCAAATCTGCCAAAATTTCAGGCATAATGTCCGAAACGCTCACATCTTTGCCAACTATTTTTTCTTTGCCTTTTTCAATAATTGTTTCAATTTCTCTGTTTTGAGATTCGGGATTGCAACACCACGCGCATCTCATAAAACAACCCTTGAAAAAGACTATTGTTCTTATTCCTGGTCCGTCATGAATTGAAAAGCGTTGAATATTAAATATTCTGCCTTTTAAATCCTGTGGCATGCAATTCCCCTCCTCTGTGTTGTTTTAATGTTAAATCTTAGGGTTTTTACCAACCTTGTTCGGTTCTGTTTATAATATCGTCTTGGAGTGAGCGAGAGAGGGTTGTAAAGAGCGCGCTATAACCTGCAACTCTGACTACCAAGGTTTTGTATTTTTCGGGATTGTTTTGAGCGTCTATCAATGTTTCTTTGGTTACAACATTGAACTGAACATGCATTCCCTTTTGGTCGAAGTATGAGCGAATGAGAGCCACAAACTTTGTAAGTCCACTCATTCCAGCGAGCGCTGAGGGGTGGAATTTTTGGTTGAGAAGTGTTCCGTTTGAGGCAACGCCCTGTTCAAGTTTTGCAACAGAGTTCGCTGTCGCTGTTGGTCCTTTTGTATCTCTGCCAGAGGCTGGACCTATACCATCTGCAAGAGGGGTGTATGCAAGTCGTCCGTCAGGAGTTGCGCCTGTACTCGCTCCAAGTGGAACATTCGCTGATACGGGGTAAAGTCCCGCTTGGAATATACCACCACGCGCGTTTTTGTATTTTTCAACCTCTTTTGTATAGGTGTTTGCGACATCGCGTGCGAACATATCGACTTCATAAATATCGTTTCCGTATTTTGGTGCTTCTTCCTCGATAAGGCGCTTGATTTCTCTATATCTTGCCCTCTCGGAAGCGCTAATAGAGGTTTGATTTGTTACCTCGTCGTAAATTGTATGTATAACAGACTCGTTTACATTCAAGCCCTGTCTTACAAGTTCAGTAGCGATTTCGGTAGTAAGTCTTTCAGCCGCTGAGCCATTAATTCCGTAACCGAAGTTAGCCTTTAAAGCCTCGGCAAGTTCTACAAGGGTAAATCTTTTTTCCTCAAATACAAGTTTCTTTATAGCCACAAGACCATCGGTGTTATTAGCAATTCCAAATCCCTGTGGACCTGTAAAGTTGTAGATTGCGCCACCTTCTTGGAGCGATTTTCCTCTGCCGATACAGTCCTCTACCATACAAGATTGGAAAGGAAGTGGGCATCTTGTCGCGTGAGCCATATCTATTGCATTATTGGCGTTTACAAGCAACTTTATCATATAACTTTGCTGTGTCTTATAAGCCTCGTAAAACTCCTCAAAGGTTTTCATTTCGGACACATCGCCTGTGTCAGGGCCTATTTTTTTGCCTTTATCATAACCATTTGAGAACGCAAGTTCCATAGGGCGACACATGTTGAAGAACGCTGCGTCGTGCCAACCGTCTGTCTTTCCTGCCTTTTGAGGCTCAACACAACCGATTATGCAATAATCTCTTGCGTCTTCAAGGGTAAGTCCTCTTGCCATAATAGAAGGAATTATTATTTCGTCGTTATAATAAGCGGGCAAGCCTGTGCCAAGTCTTGTAAGGGCTGCCGCTTTGATAAGCAAGGGTTCGGGAGAACCATTCCACACTCTTATAGAGATAGATGGTTGTGGAAGTGGAACATGCATAGCCGCTTCGATACACATATACGAAAGGTCGTTTGTTGAGTCCATTCCGTGAATGTTTTGTCCACCTACGATAAGGTTTTGGAACATTCCGTAGCCTGCAAAGCCGTCGGCTGATGCGGCATCTCTTACCTTGTTTATGTCGTTGAATTTTACCCAAAGACAGTCAAGAAGTTCTTGCGCCTGCTCATAGGTGATTTTTCCCTCGTCAATATCTTTTTTGAAATACGGGTACATATAGGTGTCAAATCTTCCAGGGGAAATTGAGTGACCACTTGATTCAACCTGCAAAAGAAGTTGAATAAACCAAAATGTCTGACACGCCTCATAAAAACTTGTTGCGCCAAACTCTGGAACTCTTGCACAGTTGCGTGAAATTATTTCAAGTTCGCGCTTTCTTTCGGGGTTTGTTTCCTTAGATGCCATATCGCGAGCAAGCGCGCTGTATCTGCGAGCGTATTCTATTACCGCTTGACAACTCTCTATTACCGCATTAAGGAAGTTGCTTTTTGAAACATAATCGCCGTCTGATACTTCAAGTTTTGAGAGAACGGATTCTGTCTCTGCGATAATGCCTTTGTAGCCGATTTTCAAAACCTTGCCGTAATCAACGCACACATGTCCTATTCCGTTATAAAAATAGTTGCCTGGGGTGAATACTGAATGTTCGGTAAACGCCTCGTATGCCTCGGGAGCCATATTCGCTTTTGCAAGGTCACTTGTAGTCTTGCCTTTCCACCAAGGGAATATCTCGCGAAGTTCGGCTTTTGTTTTTTCGCTTATGTAAAATGGGTCAGCATTTCTTGTTGATACTGTATCAAGTTCAGAAAGAAGCCACTCATATGAGTATTCAGGGAAAACCTGACAGCCACGAGGAGCGATTGTAGCGCTTCCGACAACGAGTTCGTTATCTCTTATAACTATCGGTATATTTCTGAGAATATGAGCGAAAGCGGCACTTCTGCGCTTGATTATAGGAAGATTTTCTGTCATCTTGTAACTTTCTGTTACAAGTTTACCTCTTGCCGACTCAATCTCTGGCATTTTTTCGTAGAGATTGTCTATAAGTTTTTGTATTCTTGAACTTTTTTCGATTACGAATTTGATGCTTTCCACAATCGTTTCTCCTTTTATCCTTTTTGCGTCAATGCCTGAATTTCAGCATTTACCTTACATTTGTTTCCAAAGTTCCTCGTGGGGGGCTGGGATTACTGTGAATGATGAAAGTGTAGATACGCCCTTTGCGTAATCTGCGCCCGCTTCAACCGCTGCGGTAACATCTCCTACATCTCCCGTAATCATTACAACGCCTTTTCCGCCCATACCTCTTGACACTCGAAGGTCGTATATTTCTACCTTTGCAGTTTTTACCGCTATATCGGCAGCCTTGATTGCGCTTGCCGCGGAGAAGGTTTCTATAAGTCCGAGCGAACCCTCTCTTTTACCTGTCTGTGTGCCAAAAAGGGCTTTGATAACCTGTTCGTCTATTCTTCCCATAACTGAGGAGTCTATAACATAGCCGTCAAATCTTGTCGCAACATGAGAAACCGCTACGCTAACATCAGATATTGCACCCGTAAGCACGATTTCGTACTTTCCTGGGCATGAGGGATGAGCGGACACCATTTCTATGCCTGCACTTTTGAGGGCAGAATCTGCCGCTTCAACACCCTTAGGTATGCTTTTTAATTCAATAACGCCTATTGCCTTATACATTTTTATCTTACCTTATCAATTATTATTTTACCATTTCCAAGTGTAACAGTTCCCGACACAGATGCGTGCTGAGGTAAGGAAAGACCACTCGCTTCCTTTGCAATCAAATCACCCTCGGCAACAAAATCCCCGTCCGTAACAATCGGAACACTTGGTGCGCCTATATGTCCTGAAAGTGGAATTTCCACTCTCTCAAAATTCTTCATTTCACCGCCAAAATCCGCTATTTTGTCAAATTTAGTCACGCCGAGCGCGCTCATCCATTTTTCGTATGGAATCATTCTGTATTCTCTTTCGGATTTTACGCTGTATTCGCCCTGTAAATTAAAGCGAAGTTTGTTTTTTGCAAGTAGTACCTTGTAATTATCAATAACTGCCCTTGGAGATATTCCTTGACTGCACGCAAGGCTTTCACAAATTCCACAACCACAACAAAGCGTTGCACTAAGTACCATCTCTGGCATAACCTCAACAGCGCCCATTGCCGTTCTCACCATTTTGTGAGGCTCTAAGGGGTAGCCAAGCAAGTTTCTTGGACACATATCAGTACATCTTGTGCATTGACAGCACGCAGTCTCCGCTCTTGCTATCGCCATTTTTGGATTCATTTTCTTTGAAAGAATCGCTTGCGTGTCGTCGGGAAGAATGAGTATTCCCTTTGTGGTCTTTGTTACCGAATAGGTAGATGGGTTTATCACCTTACCCATTGATGGTCCACCATCAAGCACTGTATAGCCGTCCTCAACAGTTATACCAAGTTCTTTGAAAATGTCCGCTATTTTAGTTCCTATTGGCACTTTTATTACTGTTGGATTTTTAATATCTCCACCCACAGTGAGCCATTTTTTAGTAACAGGCTCGGAAAATCTTACCACTCTGCCAAGGTTGTACATTGTTTCGACATTATATACTATAACGCCCTTTGTAATTGGTAAATTCCCTGGGTTTACAAGTCTGCCTGTCGCCTCATATATAAGACTTATTTCGTCGCCTATTGGGTAAACATCTGGCAAGCATTTTATATAAATCTTATCAGCAAGTCTTTCGCCGTCTTGAACACCAAGCCGTTTGGCTGTATGCTCCTTAATCGCTACAAGAGCCTTTGGAATACCTGTATGAGATAAAACCTCTGAAATGCCAGACAGAACCATAGACAATTCGTTTTTTAAAATTATGTAATCTGTATACAACAGAGGCTCACATTCAGAGCCATTAATAAGGAGGAGGTCTGCCCCCTCCGCAAGTTTAGCGTAAGAGGGGAACCCTGCTCCTCCGGCGCCTACAACACCGAATTTCTGCATTAAATTTTTAAGTTCCTGCATCTTTTCACTCTTTCAAAATTTGTCAAAAATTAATAAAACCGGTCAAAATTAGTCAACAATACCTACGATAACTGCGTCCGCTGGACTATTTGTGTTATGAAGTGCAAGTCTTGCAGAACTTCCTGTTGTGATAAGAACAGTTTCGCCAATACCCGCTCCAACAGAGTCAATGGCGATTATAAACTCATCTGTAAACTCGCCATTTTTGATAAGTTGAACTTCCATAAACTTACTGCCCACCAAGGCTTCTTGCTTTCTTGTGGAAACTATGTTCCCTCTGATAATTCCCTTTAACATTTTTATTTCTCCTCAATCTTATTTTGCGATAGTTACTATAAATCCGTTGCCTATGCCCGCCGCGTTTGCATCGTCTGTGTCAACATGCATTTCAAGACGGAAGTCTTTATGAACTCTTACCTGAACATCGAACCATCTTGTGCGTCGCTTGCCGTTTACATCAATGTCAACATAGTCGCCATCTGAAACTCCAAATGCCTTTGCCTCGTCGGGTGACATATGAATATGTCTGTTTGCGATTATACAGCCCTCGCTAAGTTCTACCACTCCCTTTGGACCGACAATTCTTATAGGAGCGGAGTCCTTTATGTTGCCCGACTCTCTAACTGGTGGTTTTACTTTTAAAACATAGGAGTCTGTGGCTGATATCTCAACCTGAGAGGCTTTTCTCACAGGACCTAAAACTCTTACATTCTCAATCGGTCTCATTGATGGTCCTATAATTGTAAGTAGTTCCTTGCAAGCATACTGTCCAGGTTGTGAAAGTTCCTTTATCGGTGTTAGTTCGTAGCCCTTGCCAAAAAGAGTTTCAAGGTCCGTTTGTGATAGGTGTATATGTCTGTTTGAAACGCCGATGGGGATTCCACCATTTTCTACTTTTTCTGCTTTTGGCGCGCTGTCCATTTCAAGAAGAACGCGTTTTACCATTTCGGCTATTTTTTCTGTTGAAATATCCATTTTTATTTCCTTTCGTTCGACAAATCGTCATTTAGTACTGCAAAAAAACTTAACTATATTTGCTTGTTAAGCGCTTTTGCAGTACCCAAAGGGCGTAAAGCCCTTTGGGCGCTGAAAATTTCCGCCGTCTATTGCTTTATCATTTAATAGATGGAAGAAGTTTTTCAACATCTGCGTGAGGTCTTGGAATTACATGAGTTGCAATAACTTCACCAAGTGAAGTTGCCGCTGCGCTTCCTGCCTCAACTGCCGCTTTAACAGCACCTACATCGCCACGAACCATAACGCTTACGAGTCCGCTACCGATCTTTTCGCTACCGATAAGGATAACGTTTGCAGCCTTAACCAGAGCATCAGCAGCCTCGATTGCAGCTACGAGACCTCTGGTCTCTA
>JAZSDJ010000129.1:0-3925 GCA_045531105.1 Eubacteriales bacterium
CGTCATTATCAATATCAATAACATTCTTTCTAATTCCTGTAATAACAATATCCACTTTATCAACTGGATTCTCGTTAGTAATATCTGCATACACCGAAACAGAATCGAAATTTTTTTCAATATAGTTAGTGTCAGTTTCCATTACAAAAACCCACACAACAACTGCAATGAGAAGACACAGAACGAGCGCTATTATGTTAGTAACTTTACTCTTTTTAGGAGTATCGTCTTCCATCGTTGCTGCGGCAATTTCCGCAGTATCGATTTCGGTAGTTTTTGAAAATCTATCCATATTTTCTCCTTATTTTCTGTTCTTTTGATTCATCTTAATCTTAGCACCATGTTTACCTTTTTGAGCAGATTTATCTTGAAGAAGATATTCTTGAAGTTTCTTCTTCATAGTCGCTCTTGTAAAGTTTCTATAAATATGGCCTTCATTGGCAATAGAAACAATTCCAGTTTCCTCAGAAACAACAACAGCAACACAATCGCTATTCTCGCTAACTCCAATAGCAGCGCGATGTCTTGTGCCCAAATCCTTAATCAAATCTGGATTTGTAGATAACGGCAGCAAACATCCTGCACAATAAATTCTATTATCTCTTATGATAACCGCTCCATCATGAAGAGGGGCTTTGTTAAAAAATATGTTTCTCAAAAGGAATGTACTAACTTGTGCATTAAGTATAGTTCCACTAAGTATAAAATCACCAAGTTTAGTATTTCGTTCGAAAACAATGATGGCACCAGTTTTAGTTTTTGCAAGATCAAAAACAGCATTAGAAATGGTATCTATCATGTCAATAGTTTGCGTGGAGTTCTTCGCTTCTCCAATACTTTTAACGCCTTTAATTGAGTTATCTCCCAATTTTTCAAGTGCCGATCTAAACTCTGGTTGAAAAATGATAACAAGAACAACAATACCAAAATCAAAGAAATGTGAAAGTAAAAATTGCATCGAGCGTAGATTAAGAAGTTCACAAATAATCATAAATGCGAACAAAAGTCCAACTCCAAGAGCAAGTTTGCCAGCACGCCTTTCTTTAATGAATTGATATGCTACAAATAACACAAATGCCAAGCAAAATATGTCAAGAAAATCAAAAAATGTGATCATCTTAAAATGTTTTAGCATATGTGCAAAATATTCCAAAACTTTCATAAAACCCTCCAAAGTTATGTATAAAATGCGCTAACGCGCAGGTACAATTACGTACATTATTTATAAGTATAACATAAAATTGCTCGCTTGCCAATATATTTTAAAATATTTTTTATTAAAATTTTATTGAAAAATAAAAAAAGTCGCTATTTTAAAAAAACAGCAACTTTTTTCAACTATTTATTAGCCTAATACCCCCAAAATCAGCCACATTACCTGACGTAATTGAAACAATGCTCATATCAAGAGAGTTGATTTTCTCATTGATTTCAAAAAAATTCGAATGTTTTTTTATATCTCCCATGAAATAAACCATTTTATCTATAACAAAAGATGCTCCGCCAATAAATCCATAATTATAGCCATCAAGTGATATATTACCAGGAGATATCAAAAGCGCACTTTTCCCTTCTTTCAAAACGGCATTATAAATACTTTTGTCAGAAGTAATTACATTATTATCATCTAAGACAAGCGTTGAACAAGCACTATAACCTTGATTAACATTTACAAATTTATAGCCTTTTTTGCTTGCATTCTCCAAAATTTCAGGGGCAACACTTTTTATATTTCCAAAGATTGTATTTCCAAGGCACACCACATTAAGAGCAACATCATTTGGGTAGGTCTTTTCACATTCTTTTTTAAGAATGATAAGTTCATTGTTATTTGATACAACTCCATCAAATAAGGATTTATTTCGTTCATAATACCCCTTATATGTATATATTTGTTCTTCAAGTACAAAAACAAGCATATCTGCATGGCTGTTGACAGGAGTATCAAGATTCTCATATGATGGAAGCGAAATCAACTCCAATCCACATTTTTCACTTGTAATTTTAGCGAACTTGTTATTTATAAATCCTTTTTTCATCTTCTCCCCTTTTCCATATGGTTGAAAAAAAGACCGTTAAAAACGGTCTTTAAATTTCACAATACTTAGTTTGCGCGAGCAACCTTGCCTGAACGAAGGCAACGAGAGCATACGTTAACAGTCTTGTTAGAGCCATTAATAACAGCTTTTACTCTTCTGATGTTTGGTTTCCAAACTCTGTTTGTTTTACGGTTTGAGTGTGATACGTTGTGTCCGAATGCAACTCCCTTTCCGCAAATAGCACATTTAGCCATTTCTTACACCTCCATTAAAGTATAAAAGTATACCTACAAAATTTCACGATTGATATTATAGCATAGTATTTTTCGAATTGCAATAGTAATTTTCAAATTTTTTCAAATTATTTTTTATTTATTCTTTGCAAAATGTGTTCAAGAGAAATTCCATACTTGTCAGCAATATCTTTTGCATAACTTTTTCCGTCAGGTTTAGCACGAACAATTTTAAAACTTCTCTGTCCTGCGTCCATTCCTGCGACAAGTGTATCTATTTTTATTCCTCCATCGGCGATACATTTTTGGTTTATGTCAGGAAGCATCGCTGTAAGTTCGTGTAAGTGGGTAGAAAAAATTCCTCTACAACGAACCATTGAAAAACCCGATATAACTTCGGAAGCGATGTATGCCCCCTCAAAAGAACCCGTTGATGATAACGACTCATCAAGTAATACAAGGCTGTTTTCAGTAACTTTACCAAAAATATCATCAAGACGAGCGCATTCTTCGCCAAGTCTTCCTTTATCAATAGTGTCCTCAGAACCTGTTGGAAAATGTGTAAAAATTGCATCAACAGGACTTATTTTAGCACTTGTTGCAGGAACCATAAGTCCAAGTTGCGCCAATGCAAAAGTTAATCCAACTGCACATGTTATTACCGATTTTCCTCCCCTGTTAGGACCTGAAAGAATGTAAAAAGTTCCTTCTTTATCAAAATCAAAGTCATTTTCCACCATTTTTTGATTCATTTTTGAAGCCACAACAGGATTATAAATACCTTTTGCGCTAAAAGTCTTGTCCGCCATAGGCAAGATTTCGGGGAAACACATAGAATTTCCTGTTTCTAAAAGAGTTTTTATAAGTTCTGTTCCTTTTACAACAAACTCTATTTCTGGCAATAATTTAATTAAAAAGTCTGCATTTTCAAGAATATATTCTTGAACAACCTTTTTCCAAGCCTTCATAGAAGATTTAAAAACTGTATTAAGGGCTGAATTAAACGCATTTGTCAATGCAATTTGCTGATTTTCACTTTGCCCCTTTTTAAAAGGAATAAGGCTTGATATGCATGTCATTTCATCTTTTTTAAAGTCAAGACGAAGAATCTTTTCGATAAGTTCACCAGATTTAAATTTTTCTGAATTAACACTAAGAACTCCTGCAACATCAGGGCGAAGTTTCGCATCAAGATTCACGCCTATTGTAACACTTTTTACTTCTCTTACTCTTGATGTCAACTCTTTAAGTTTTTTGTTAAGGTCAATATAATATTCACTTTGAGTCAATTCTTGTATTCTTTTAGCAAAAGTCACAAGTGCCTCACTTTTAAAATTATCAATCATTGGATAAATACCATCTGACAAAAGTTCCATAGCAGAAATATAAAGTTCAATTTCTGTAATACTATAAAGATAGCCCTCAGAAGGCTCTGTATCATGAGACATACGTCGTATTTCTGCGATATCAGACAAGATAGGACTAACTTTTAATAAAACATCACAAAGTTCTGGATTTGCTATCATATCCGCAAAAACTTGCTGACGATATTTTATAACTTTTTCATCAATGGTGATAAAATCAGCGAGAAAACTTGTCTTCAAATCAAGCAAAGAACTCAATTCAAGTTCATTTAAAACTTCATTTGATATA
>JAZSDJ010000156.1:0-6552 GCA_045531105.1 Eubacteriales bacterium
AAGAGAAGGTAGATTTTTAAAGCCTACACCTCTTGGCGAAGTTACAACCGCCATTATGAAAGAACATTTTCCTGATATAGTAGATTATAAATTTACCGCTACTATGGAAAATAGACTTGATACAATAGCAAACGGAAAAGAATCTCTTGAACAAGTTTTGTCAGATTTTTACAAGGGATTTTCAAAAGAACTGGATAAGGCAAATCTTGCGCTTTCTGACCATATAATTGAACTTCCAAAAGAAGAAACAGATATTATATGTGAAAAATGTGGAGAAAAAATGGTTCTTAAAACGGGAAAATTTGGGAAATTTGCCGCTTGTCCTAATTATCCAAAGTGCAAGAATACTAAAACCCTTAATAAAGATGGAACGATTGTTGAAACAATAAAACCTCAAATTGCAGATTTTAAATGTGAGGTATGTGGTTCAGACGTTGTTATAAGACGAGGACAATATGGTGAGTTTTACGCTTGTTCTAACTATCCAAAATGTAATTTTACAAAAGCAAAAATCGTTAAAATAGATGTAAAATGTCCCAAATGTGGAGAAGACATCGTTTCAAAAGTTGGAAAAGGAAACAAGCAATTTTATAGTTGTATTAAGTATCCAAATTGTAATTTTTCTTCTTGGGATTTACCAACTAATGAGAAATGTCCTAAATGTGACAGTATGTTGTTGAAAAAAAAGACGGGATTTTTTGTTTGTTCTAATATTAAGTGCAATTATAAGTCAAAAAATACAAATTAATTTTTTATGAATGATAAAATTCAAGAAAGGATAAATATCTGTGAATATAATCGTTGATGCTATGGGTGGAGATAACGCACCATTACAAGTTGTAAAAGGTGCTATCGATGCTGCTCTTGAATATAGAAATGTAAATATTACACTTGTTGGCGATGAAAATAAAATTCGTGACTGTGCAAAGGAACTCGAAATGACTTTCACTGATAATGTTTCGATCGTTCATACAAATGTATTTGTTACTATGGAAGACGATCCGATGGTTGTTATGAAAGAAAAAGGCGAAAGTTCAATGGCTATCGGTCTTAAATTGTTAAAGGAAGACAAGGGCAATGCATTTGTAAGCGCTGGTAGCACGGGCGCTTTACATACGGCGTCTACTCTCATTGTAAGAAAGATTAAAGGTGTGAGACGTAGTGCTATTGCTGCTATATTGCCATTTAGTCCTCCAATTTTAATGCTTGATGCGGGTGCTAACCCAGTTGTGACCTCTGACTTGCTATTGCAATGGGCAATTATTGGTTCAGCATATATGAAAAAGGTTTTTGGAGTTGAAAATCCAAGAGTTGGATTGCTTAATAACGGAACAGAAGAGCACAAGGGAACTCCTACTACCTGTGAGGCTTATTCTTTGTTGAAAAATTGTCCTTCAATTAATTTTGTTGGAAATATTGAATCCAAAGAAATTCCTTCTTCGCCTTGCGATGTTCTTGTGACAGACGGATTTACTGGTAATATAACTCTTAAATTTGCAGAAGGAATGGGCAAGTTTATAGGCAGAAAACTTACTGAGATTTTTAAATCAAACCTATTTACAAAACTTTCATATCTTTTTGTATTTAAAAAGAAAATTAAAAAATTTAAAAAAGAAATGGACTCATCCGAATATGGCGGAGCGCCATTGTTGGGACTTGCTAAACCTGTTATAAAGGCACACGGAAGTTCGAAAGCAAAAGAAATAAAAACTGCAATAAGACAGGCGATAGAGTATTCTAAATCGCATATTATTGAAGATGTTGCAAAAGAAATAAAATAAGGAGCGCAAAATGTCTGAGTATCCATTAACCATGGAAAAATTAGAAGAAGAAATAGGTTATAAATTTAATGACAATTCTATATTAAAAGTTGCGCTTACTCATTCTTCTTATGCAAATGAGCAACGAAGCCATGGAAAAAAGGTAAAATGCGAATTTAACGAAAGATTAGAGTTTTTAGGAGATAGTGTTTTATCGCTTATTACCAGCGAATATATATATGAGAAATTTAAAGATTGTCCAGAAGGTTATCTCACAAAAGTGAGGGCTGCCGTTGTTTGTTCAAAATCTCTTGCTAATTTTGCAAACAAGATTAATCTTGGCTCATATATGTTCTTTGGTAAAGGAGAAGATGAAAGCGGAAGAACAAATCCTAAAATTCTTGAAAATGCATTTGAAGCATTATTGGCCGCAATATACCTTGATTCTTCGTGCTCAAAAAATACGGTTGCTAAGGTTCTTTTGCCTTTGATGGTGAATGAAATAGAAGAGGCTTCTAAAAACGAAATTAACAGAGATTATAAAACCGCATTGCAACAATTTGTGCAAGCAAATGGGAATGATAAAATATCATATGTATGCGTTGCAGAGCGTGGACCTGACCATGCAAAACAATTTGATGTGGAATTGCGTTTAAATTCGAATGTTGTTGGCAGAGGCACTGGCAAAAACAAACGAGAGGCGGAACAATTTGCAGCCAAAGAGGCTTGCATTTTGTTTGATGTAAAATGGGACATATAAATATACCTATTTTTATTCCTCATCTTGGCTGCCCGAATCAGTGTATTTTTTGCAACCAAAGATTTATTTCAGGAACTATTGAATTTGACGAAAATGATGTTGAGCGCCAAATCTTATCTGTTCTTGAATCTTCAAGAGATAATGAAAAAGAAATTGCTTTTTTTGGCGGTTCTTTTACAGGAATTGATAGGGATTTAATGGTTAGACTATTAGATGTTGCTCAAAAATATGTTAATGAAGGTAAAGTTTCTGCAATCAGAATGTCGACACGTCCTGATTATATAAATGAGGAAATTTTAGATATTTTATCCAACTATAAGATAAGTTGTGTGGAATTAGGAATTCAATCGGTAAATGATGATGTTTTAAGTCTTTTAAAAAGAGGTCATACAAAGGCACAAACTGAAAATGCCATTATGCTTTTGAATATGCGAAAAATACCATTTGTGGGACAAATGATGATTGGATTACCTGGGTCAACACTTCAAGATGAAATTGATTGTGCTAACTTTATTTGTGAGCAAGGTGCTTGTGGTGCAAGAATTTATCCTACACTGGTATTTAAACAAACTGAACTTGCCCAAATGTATGAGAAGAATCAGTATAGTTCACTTTCATTAGATGATGCCGTTTCGCGTTCTGCGAAAGTGCTTAAAGTGTTTATCGAAAATAATATTCCTTGTTTAAGAATAGGTCTTTGTGAAAGCGAGAACTTACATTCCGAAAACACTTATATTGCAGGACCAAACCATCCTTCAATAGGGGAAATGGTTAAGAGCAAACTTTATCTCGATATTGTTTTGAGAGTGATAGATGAAAATAATTTTTCAAAAAACATAATTATAATTTGTCCAAAAGGTGCAATTTCTCAAATTATTGGAAATAAGCAGAAAAATATACTATACTTAAAAGAAAAATATGGCTTTGAACACATAAAAGTAAAAGAGGATAATCTTCTTAAAGCCTACAATATAAAAATTTTTAACAAGGAGGACTGACAATGCATCTTAAATCGCTTGAACTTCAAGGCTTTAAATCTTTTCCGGACAAGACTGTTTTGACATTTGACGATGGAGCAACTGTAATTGTCGGACCTAACGGAAGTGGTAAATCTAATATAACAGATGCCATGAGATGGGTTCTTGGTGAATTATCAACCAAAAATATTCGTGGTTCGAAATTAGAAGATGTAATTTTTATTGGAACCGAAGTTAGAAAACCTATGAGTTATGCAGAAGTTTCTGTAACTTTTGATAATTCCTCAGAAGAGGGTAGACTTAACAGTCCATATGATGAAATTACTGTTACGCGTAGATATTATCGTGCGGGAAAAAGTGAATATCTTATAAATCGTGCTCCTTGCAGACTTACCGATATTTATCAACTTTTTATGAATACGGGTGTTGGAAGAGAAGGTTATTCTATTATAGGACAAGGTAGAATTGCTGAAATAATATCTAAGAAAAGTGAAGATAGAAGAAATATTTTTGAAGAGGCTGCTGGTATTTCTAAAATAAGGCATGAAAAGAATGAAGCCGAAAAGAATTTGAAACAGACCCAAGAAAATATGGATCGTGTTTCTGATCTTTATCATGAACTTGAAAGCAGAGTTGTTCCACTTGAAAGAGAGTCTGAAAAAGCAAAAAAATATTTTGAACTTTATGAGAAGAAAAAAATAGCAGATGTTTCATTGTGGATTTTCGATTCTCAAAAGACAAGAGAGCAAATTACAAAATTGACTAACGATTGCAAAATGAGTTCACACGAACTCGAAATGGCAAACGATTCTTTACAACAGATAGAAGCGCAAGAGAATTCACTTGCTGAGCGTTTCCGTCAAACAAAAGTCGAAGCGGATCGTATTTATAGTGAAATAAGGGCGTGCAATACAACGCTTTCTAATCTTAATGCTGACCTCGCGGTTATGGAAAACAATGTTAAACATGCCGAAAGTATTTCTGGAAATGAAATTTTGGAAATAGAAAGACTTAATGGAAAGAAACATTTTGTTGAAGAGGAAATATCGCAAAAGAAACTTCGCGTTGAAGAAATTCGCAAAGAACTTCAAAAAGTTCAAGATGAATATTTAGCAATTCGTCAAGAACAGGCAGATGTTTCTAAAAAACGTGATGAAATTGTCAAATTAATTGATGATTTGTTTATAGAGCAAAAATCGTTGGAAGAAGAGAGAAATCAAAAAACAGTTAGAATTTCTGTTATTGAAAATTCTTCAACTAATGATAAAGATAGAGTTGATGCAATCAACGAAAATCTTGAAACATATCGTTCCGCTCTTGATGAAATGGTTGCAAAAGCGGAAAAATCTGCAAAAAGTTTAGCAGAATATGAGTCAAATCTTTCACAACTTGAAAAAGAAATTGAAAACACAGAGCTTGAAATTGAAGAAAAGACTTCAAGATATGACGAACTTAAAGAGAAAATGGATTCTCTTAAATCAAAAGTTCTTGCATTAACAGAGAAAATAAATGTGCTTAACAGCATGGATGAGTTGTTCGAAGGGTATGCAAAGAGCGTTACATTCATTATGAATGCATATCAAAAGAATGAAATTAAAAATGTAGGAACTATATATGGACCTATTTCAAAACTTATTTCTGTTAAAGATGAATATGTAACATCTATTGAAACCGCGCTTGGTGTGGGACTACAACACATTGTTGTAGATGATGAGGAAACGGCAAAGGCTTGTATTCAAACTCTTAAAGAAAATAAAGCAGGAAGAGCCACTTTTTATCCTATAAGTTCTGTAAATCCGCAATCCTCAACCCCTGAGATGAATAATGCAAGCAAATACAAAGGCTATATTGGTGTTGCAAATGAACTTATTACATTTGATAAAAAGTTTGAAAATATATTTTCATCTTTGCTTGGTAGGACTTTGATCTTTGACAATATTGATAATGCTACTCAAATGGCAAAAGAACAAAAATATCGTGTAAAAGTTGTTACGCTTGACGGACAACAAATTAATGTTGGTGGTTCGTTCACTGGTGGTTCTGCAAAGCACGAAACTAATATTCTTTCAAGAGGTGCAGACGTTAAACGTATGCAAGAAGAAAAGGATGCACTACAAAAAGAGATTGACCAAATTAAATCAGAGGGACAAAAACTTGGTGAAAGTTTGAGAAATCTTACTCAAAAACGTAGTGCTGATAGACAACAATTCAATCTTGTAGATGTTGTTTATAGAAACGAAAAGACAGAATATGAGACTATTGTTGCACAAATGGAAGTCAACAAAAATCTTGTGGAAGGTCTTTTGTCTGATAATCAAAAACTCGCAGAAGAGGAACAAAGAAGCATTGTAGAACTTGCGGAGTTGAAAAACGAAAAGAAAATGCTTGATCAAAAAATCGAGGAAATTTCTGAAAAACGTTTGGAACTTGATGAGTTGAAATATGATTATTCTACTAATTTTGACGAATATAGTGATAAAATAAGAGAAAATCTTGTTAGCGTTACTTCTATCAATAAAGATGTTGAAGCGGCAGAACTTGCAGTTCAAGAATCTCAAAATAAACTTGATGAAATAGTTGGGGAGATTGAAGATCGTAAGGCTAAAATGACAAGACTAAACGATGATGTAAGTTCATATGCTGAGAAAAATGCTGAAAATCGCAGATTGTATGAAGAAGCGACCCAAAGATTGGATGCTTATGAAAAAGAGAGAGAAAAACTTTTTATTCTCGAACAACAAATTGAGCAAAAGAGAAATGAGTTGAACTTAAAGAGCAAAGAAATTTCGTCTAAAAAAGAAATAATTGCTCGTTCTCATGGCGCTAACGAAATAAAACTTGAACAACTTACTACCGAAATTGAAAAAATGAAGGAAAAGTTGAAACAAGATTACGACCTTGAACCTTCTGACGCATTAGCTCTTGGTTACCCAGAAGTTACCGAAAAAAACAGAAAAGAAGTTTTTGCCGAAGCAAATGAATGCAGACAAAAAATTCGTAATCTTGGTTCTATTAATACTAATGCTATTGAGGAATACAAAGAAGTAAAAGAGCG
>JAZSDJ010000142.1:0-10075 GCA_045531105.1 Eubacteriales bacterium
TCCAATCGGTGCATTCGTAGAATACGCACCAGGCAGAGAAGGACTTGTTCACATCAGCAAACTTGCAAAGGAAAGAACTGAAAAGGTTGAAGATGTTTGCAACGTAGGTGACGAAGTAAGAGTTAAATTCCTCGGAATTGACGAAAAGGGCAGAGCGAACCTCTCAATCAAAGATGCTCAATAATTAAAAATAAAAAAACAAAACCGACAGGCATTGGCTTGTCGGTTTTTTTGTTTTCGTCGGTAGGTATATTCCTTATATTTAATGAATAAAATGTATCAAAAACAAGAAAGGAAAGAACTATGACCGATATAAAAAAAGGATTAAGTAACAAAGAAGTTTGTGCCTCGCGCGAAAAGTATGGTTCAAACGAAATCGAAAAACATAAAAAAGTCAGTTTTTTTAAATCTTTTATCTCAAATTTATCAGACCCTATAATAAGAGTTTTGATAGTAGCACTTTTTATTAATATTATATTTATGTTTCCAAATGTCAACTGGTTTGAGGCAGGAGGTATTGCTACATCTGTTCTTATTGCAACCCTTGTTTCAACTCTTTCGGAGTTTTCAAGTGGAAACGCATTTGAAAAATTAAGGGAAGAAAACGAAAATACACTTTGTAGAGTGCGAAGGGAAGGAACTGTTTTAGAAATTCCTATTAGCGAAGTCGTTGTTGGAGATATAGTTATTTTAAATGCAGGCGAAAAGGTTTTTGCCGACATGCTCCTTGTAAATGGAGAAATTACAATAGACGAGTCAGCCTTGACAGGAGAAAGCGCAGAAATCAAGAAAAAGCCATATATACAAACAGCGACTAAAAGAGATGCAATAGCCTTAAAAGGTTCGCTTGTCCTTTCGGGAAGCGCAGAGTGCGAAATTATAGCCGTAGGAGAGAAGACTTATTATGGAACAGTCGCTACCGAACTTGCTCAAAACACACGTCCAAGCCCTCTAAAACATCGCCTTTCAAAACTTGCAAAAAGTATAAGTGTTTTAGGCTATATAGCGTCGGCTCTTATAGCATTTGCCTATCTTTTTAATGTGTTCTTTATAAATAGCCATATGGCGTGGTCGAATGTTCTTTTGAAATTCCACGATATAAAATTCGTTATGTCAAGTTTGCTCAGCGCCCTAACTCTTGCCGTTTCGATAATCGTCGTAGCAGTTCCCGAAGGGCTTCCTATGATGATAACGGTCGTTCTTTGCTCAAATATGAAAAAGATGATGAACGATGGAGTAGTCGTGCGTAAACTTGTCGGAATTGAAACCTCAGGAAATATAAATCTCTTATTTACTGATAAAACAGGAACATTAACCGAGGGTAAATTAAAAGTTAAAAGCATATATTTGGCAGACGATACAACCTTTACAAGCATTCAAGATATGCAAAAAAACAAAAATTATAGAAATTACTTTACCCTGTGTGCAGGATTTTGCAATAGTGCAACATATGATGGAAGACGCGCAATCGGCTCTGATGCAACCGATAGAGCGATAAGGGAATTTGTCAAAAACGAAATTCCACAAGCAATAGTTAAGTCAAAAGAGGCGTTTGATAGTACTAAAAAATATATGTCGGTTATCGTAAATTACGATACAAAAGAAATAGAACTTATAAAAGGCGCACCTGAGAAAATTCTCGATATATGTGCCTCATATTTTAATAAAAATGGCGATACATACCCTCTTAAAACCAAAGAAAACATTCTGAAAAAACTCAAAGAATTAACTTCTGCTTCATATAGAGTGGTCGCAATGGCTGTCAAAGAAAAAGATGAACCAAGCGCAACCTTTGTTGGGCTTGTCGCAATACGCGATAAAATACGAAAAGAAGTTCCCTCAGCAATAAAAGAAGTTACAGGTGCAGGGGTGGGAGTCGTTATGATAACAGGCGACAATAAAGACACCGCCGAGGCAATCGCAAAGGAATGTGGTATAATTTCACCACAAACAAAAAGAAAAACAGTTTTAACAGGCGATATGCTCTCGAAAATGACAGACGAAGAATTAGCAAAAGAAATGCCAACCCTCGCCGTAATTGCAAGAGCGTTGCCAACAGATAAAAGCCGTCTTGTAAGAGTAGCACAAGAACTTGGTCTTGTAGTCGGTATGACAGGCGATGGAATAAATGACGCGTCATCCCTCAAAACAGCGGATGTCGGCTTTGCAATGGGTTCAGGCACAGATGTTGCAAAAGAGGCAAGTGATATAGTAATCACAGATAATAATTTTGCCTCAATAGTGAAAGCAATCCTTTATGGCAGAACCATTTTTGAATCAATTCGCAAATTTATAATCTTCCAACTTACAATGAATCTTGGCGCTGTCGGCATTTCTCTTATAGGACCATTTATAGGCGTTGAAAACCCTGTTACTGTGAGTCAAATGCTATGGGTAAACATAATAATGGACACACTTGGCGCTCTCGCTTTCGCCTCAGAACCACCAGAGCGCGAATTTATGAGGCAAAAACCAAAATCACGCGACGAGCAAATAATATCAAAACCAATGCTAACAAGAATAATATCTATGGGTATTTATATTCTTTTGCTTTGCGTTTGGTTTTTAAAAAGCGACACAGCCACAATGCTTCTGCATAGAGCGGACGAAAAATACATAATGAGCGCATTTTTCTGCCTGTTTATCTTTATGGGTATTTTTGTATGTTTCACATCAAGAACATCAAGAATAAATCTTTTTGCTCATCTTAAAGAAAACAAATCATTTATTTTCATAATGCTTTTAATTTCAGTAACTCAAATGGGATTTGTTTATTTCGGCGGGGAAGTATTTCGAGCAGTTCCTCTTGAATTGCACGACCTTGTGTGCGTAATTGCAATATCATTTAGTGTTGTAATTTTCGATTTTATAAGGAAATTATTCTTGTCAAAAATAAAACATAAAAAGCACATAAAATAAATTGATTTTGAATAATATAGAACAGTACGCAAAAATTGGAGGAAAATAAAATGTCAAATAATAAATTTTTGCCCGAGGGTGGATTAATAGGCACACAAGAAAACAACGAATATATATCAAGCCTTTATGGACTTGAAAGAGCAAAACAGGAAGGAAGAATTCTTGAAGGAATAGTTTCGCTTTGCGATAGCGATACATACACTCTTCACATTGATTTGTGTGGGATTGACGGAATAATACCACGTAATGAGGTTTTACTTGGCGAAGAAATAAAAGACATAGCAATTATAACAAGAGTTGGAAAGGCGGTCGCTTTTAAAGTGTTGCAAATCGTAAACGAAGAGGGCAAACGCCCGTATGCAATACTTTCAAGAAAAGAAGCACAAAGAGAATGTCTTAATTCTTATTTGCTTGACTTAATACCAGGAGATATAATACCTGCAAAGGTAACGCATTTTGAGCCTTTTGGAGCGTTTGTAGATGTTGGATGTGGAGTGATTTCGTTAATGTCTGTGGATGCAATATCTGTATCTCGAATACCAGGACCACAAGAACGCTTTAAATTGCGCGAAGAAATAAAAGTCCTTGTAAAAAGTATTGATTATGACACAGGAAGAATTTATACCTCAACGAGAGAACTTTTTGGAACTTGGGAAGAAAATGCATCAAAATTTGTAGCAGGTCAAACTGTTTCGGGTATTGTGAGAAGCATTGAAGATTATGGAATTTTCGTCGAACTTGCACCAAATCTTGCAGGACTTGCGGAACTTAAAGAAGGTGTCGAGGCTGGTCAAACCTGTGCTGTATATATAAAAAGTATAGTTCCAGAAAAAATGAAAATAAAACTTGTAATCATAGATACATACGACACTTCACCAAGCAAAAAGCCCCTTGACTATTTTGTAGACACAGACAAAGTTACCCATATGGATTATTGGCGTTATTCACCAGAAAGTTGTAATAAAATAGTTGAAACCAAATTTTAATAAATAAAAAACAGATGCCGAAGCATCTGTTTTTTGTCATTCATCAGTAGTCGTATCAGTTTCGTCAATTTCTTCGGGCATTTCGTCAACATTATCATTCGGTTGGACTAAATCATAAAGAGAAGAAGCAATCGAGTCAGTATCAAGCATAAAACTTGAAACATCAGGTTTGCGCCTTTCTATATCAACAATTTTTAATTCAAACCAGAAAGTGCTACCCTCTCCAACTTCACTTGAAACGCCAAAGCGCGAATTATGGAGAAGAAGTATGTTCTTAACTATTGAAAGACCAAGACCTGTACCAATCTTTGCACGCGCATGTACTTTGTCAACCTTGAAGTATCTGTCCCAAATAAGAGGCAAATCCTCTTCACTAATACCAGCGCCCGAGTCAATAACAGAAATTCTTACAATATCGTTGTCAATTTTTTGAACAACTCTCACTCTCTTGTCAGCACCAGTATAATTGATAGCATTGTTTATAAGGTTGTAAACGACTTGCAAAATACGCACCTCGTCAGCCATAACATAAACATCTTCGCGTTCGTCAAATGTTACATCATAACCTTTATGAGAGATAAGATGCTCATAACGCTCGATTGATTTTTTAACAATGTCAGTAAGGTTGATTTTTTTAACTTCAAGCCTTTGTGTGCCAGATTGAAGTTTAGAAACGTTAAGTAAATCATTTACCAAGGACGAAAGTCGCGCAGTTTCATCAATAATAACTTGCATATTTTCAGGCGTATTTTCACCAGGAATATCACGCATAACTTCGCTGTAACCCGAAATCATAGTAAGAGGAGTTCTTAAATCGTGAGAAATGTTTGCAATTAAGTCTTTTTGCATTTTGTCAAGTTTTGAAAGTTCCTCAACAGTATGATTAAGAGTTTTAGCAAGTTCAACAGACTCAATAGGCCCTCTTTCCTCAAAATGAACATCATAGTTTCCTTTTGCGAGTTCCTTCGCTTTGTTATTTATATCTACAATAGGCGAGGACATATGCTTAGATACGAAATATGTAGCAATAAATGCAACAAAAATCATAAATACAGAAACAAATAAAAGTTGTGAACGAATAGTTCTTACAGTAGAGTCAACGGGTTGAATAGAGGAGTTTAAAATTATAAGAATCGTTTCGTTTTTTGAATTTTGAGTTGTGGCAACACTTATAATATGGTCACCTTCAAAACGAGGGACATTACCCTTGAAGTTGTCAGGGTTGAAATTCGAGTTGTCAAAAATGTCTTTGTCAAAAATCTCTATGTAAAATCCATCATTGTCATTTGCACGTTTAAGCCATTCTTTGTATAAATCTTGTTTATAATTAATAGAGTGCATAACGCAGTCAAGTTCATCATTGTGAATGTCACATCCATCGAGAATAACAAATCCCTTTGATGCATTTACAATCTTAATGCACGCATTATGATAATCTGCTAAATTAGCAGCGAGGGAACTGATATCTTTATTATCAATGTTTTCAGCAATATTGTTGCTTGCATTAAATGCCGCATATTTCTTAACATATTCATAAAAAGTTGAAAGAAATACAGTTTGAGTAAGCCACAAAATTAGAAGCATCAAAAGGATTAAAGAGAGCATTGCAATAAAGATTTTTGCACCCATAGAACCAAATTTAGATTTTTTTCTTAAAGTACTCATTCTTTATATTCAAAACGGTATCCAACACCGCGTATAGTAACTATAAAATCAGCGTATTTGCCAAGGCTTTTACGCAATATTTTAATGTGTGTATCAAGAGTTCTGTCATCACCAAAAAAATCATAACCCCAAACATCTGACAAGAGTTTATCACGAGTAAGGGCGATGTTTTTATTTCTCAACATATAGAAGAATAAATCATATTCTTTTGGCGACATATCAACTCTTTCGCCATCAATATAAACTATTCTTGCTGTGAAATCAACAACCAATCCACCATCAGCAATGGAGAGAACTTCATTCTTAGGCGATTCGTTTTTTTGATTTGCCTTTGAGCGTTTCAAAATCGCATCAACGCGAAGCATAAGTTCCTTAGGAGAGAATGGTTTAATAACATAGTCGTCAATTCCTATTTCAAAACCATTAATTTTGTCGTATTCTTCACCTCTTGCCGAGAGCATAATAATAGGAACATCAGAAAATTTTCTAATTTCGCGACAAGCAGAAAAGCCATCAAGTTCAGGCATCATAATGTCCATTATAACAATGTCAAAATGATTGTTTTTCAACTGAATAAGCGCTTCCATACCATTGGAAGCCTCCGTTACAGCGTGTCCTTCAAATTCTGCATATTTGCGTATGAGTTTTCTTATCATTTCTTCATCGTCTGTAATAAGTATATTGTACATTATTCATCACCTCATAAAAATAATATCATATAATGTAAGAAAAGTCAAGTATAGGGTGAAAATGCGGCACTTAAAGGGGTGCCGCATTTGTTTTGTTGACTGCTAAGCAGTCTATATAAAAAGGAGAGAGATAAATTTCATTAATCAGGTTTTTGATATACTGTAAGAGTTACATTAATAAAATCATTTCCGCGTTTTACGACGGCTTCTATTGTGTCACCAGGTTTAGACGCTTTCATAATATCTTTAACCTGCGAAACGGTAGTAATATCAATACCATTCAAAGAGAGAATAATATCTTGTACTTGAAGATTATTGTCGTTGTAGCCATTTTCGAGGAAGTGAACATATACAAGAGAATTAGAGAACGCGTCTGTTTTCTCAGCCACTGTAACACCAAGATAAGGACCTGTGATAAGGTATTCAACAATTTCTTTTGCATCGTTTGAAGGGATTGCAAAACCGATTCCTTCGATTCCGTCACCCATTGACTTCGCATTTATAATACCTATAAGTTGACCTTTCATATTGAAAAGTCCACCACCAGAGTTTCCTTGGTTAATTGCAGCGTTGGTTTGCAAAAGTGAGAATTTCTGACCCTCAATTTCGACCTCACGGTCAAGTGCGCTAATGATTCCGTTTGTGCAAGAACCACCAAATTCACCAAGTGGATTTCCAATAGCGATAACTTCTTGACCGAGAACAAGATTGTCAGAGTTTCCAAAATTTACGCCAGTGAGAGTATCAGTTGTATTAATCATAAGAACGGCAATATCTCCGTCACTGTCAGAGCCTCGAACTCGCGTAACTGAATATTCAGTGTTGTCACTTGTAGTAATTGTTATTTTGTTTGCAATAACACCATTTTCAACTTCAACAACGTGAGCATTTGTAACAACATAATAACCACCTGGTTTTCCATCAATTTTGTAAGAACCGATAATAACACCGCTTCCTGCACTTGAACTAACTACTTTTCCTTGTGAAATATATTGAGACTTAATATCAACTACACTGTCCTTTACTGCGTATATAACATCAGTATAACTGTCATATTCTTTGTTAGCATCGGTTGCTGGTGTCGTAGCCGACGGATTTACTGGCGTTGTTTGAGAATCAGTTGGAGATGAGAAAATCATACTGTCAATATTTTGTTTGTTTGAAGAGGATGAGGAAAGTTTTCCAACAATAATAAAACCAAAAATTGAAGTCAAAAGAATTAAAACGCTAAAAAAAGCGCAAACCAAAATTATAGCAAGATTGTTGTCTTTCTTTTTTACTTGCTGATTTGAAGTGTTATATGAATCGAAGTTGTTATCATCGTCATTAGGAAAATTATTGTAAATATAATCAGCCATTTAATTTCTCCTTATGCTTTTCTTAGTATCATTTTACTATATGAATGTGACAGTTTTATGAAGATTTGTAGAAAAATAATTGAAAATATTAAAAAAATCTTGCATTTTTAATATTATTATGTTAAAATAGCCAATGTAAATGCGAGGAAAAAGTTTGCTATGGCAAAAAATCAACATAAAGAGAGAATCTTCGTGGCTGAGAAAGATTTTGTTGATTTGCTATGTGCGTTTCGCTTTGGAGCAGGTCTGCTGAAAAAGAGTAGGTAGGCACGGGAGTCCCGTTATAGACGAAGGAAGTGTTTGCTTCTAAGGGCCTTTGGCTAAATTTGGGTGGTACCGCGGACTTTTGTTCGCCCCTGTCGTTTGCTGACAGGGGATTTTTGTTTTTATCACCTTATTAAATTTGATAATTATTAGCAAAATAGCGAGGAATTAAAAATGAAAGAAAAACTTGAAGCCTTGCTCCAAGAAGGAGTAGCAAAAATTCAAGCAACACAAAATGAAAATGCGTTGCAAGAAGTAAAAACAGAGTTGCTCGGTAAACAAGGAAGCGTTACCGAAATGCTCAAAGAAATTCCAAAACTTGATGTTTCGCTTCGTCCTGAAATGGGAAAAGCGGTAAACAGAGTGAAAACTCTTCTCACTGAACAAATTGAAGCACGCAGAGAAGAACTTAAACTCAAAGCATCGGAAATTTCACCAGACTTTGACTGCACAATCCCAGGTGTTGAGCCAAAAATTGGTGGGCTTCACCCAATTACACAAATGTGTTATGACCTTAATGATGCATTTCGTTCAATGGGATTTGAAATATTCAGTGGTCCAGAAATCACAAGCGAATATTTCGCTTTTGATAATTTGAACTTCCCACCGAACCATCCAGCAAGAGAAAGTATGGACACTTACTGGCTTGAAGGTCACGATAACGGAGAGGCAAACGAAAAACTTTGTCTTCGCCCTCACTTAACTGGTGATAGCGTTCGTTATATGCAAACACACAAACCGCCATATCGCTTTGTATACCCAGGCAGAGTTTACAGAAATGAAACAACAGATGCCCGTCACGAGCGCGCATTCTTCCAATACGAAGCACTTATCGTAGACAAAGACTTTACTTACACAGCGGGTAAAGTAATGATAAAAAGCATTCTCTCAAAGGTATTTGGCAGAGATGTACCAGTAAGAATGAGAGCGGGATTTTTCCCATTCGTTGAACCTGGTTTTGAAATTGATATGGGTTGCCTTGTATGTAATGGCAAGGGTTGTAGTGTATGCAAACACGTTGGCTGGATTGAAATTATGCCAGGTGGAACACCTCATCCAAATGTTCTTCGTGCAGCAGGACTTGACCCTGATGAATACACAGGCTTTTATGTAAACATAGGACTTGACAGACTTGTTATGATGCGTTATGGTGTTGACGATGTTCGTCTTTTCCATAGCACAGACCTTCGCTTCTTGAAGCAATTCCATTAAGGAGGTAATAAAGATGAAACTTTCATTAAATTGGATTAAAGACTATGTAAAACTTCCTGATGATATGGACCTTTCCAAACTTGCATATGACCTTACAATGTCAACTGTTGAGGTTGAAGGGGCAGAACGCTTGGCAGATAGATTTGATAAAATCATTGTCGGAGAAATTAAGGAAGTGCTTCCACACCCAAATGCTGACAAACTTCGCGTTTGTAAAGTAGATATTGGTGACGGAGAAATAAAAGATATCGTTTGTGGAGGTAGCAACCTCGAAGTCGGAATGAAGGTCGTTGTTGCTTGCCCGGGCGCCATGGTTCGTTGGCACGGAGAGGGCGAACCTGTTGAAATTAAAAATGCAAAACTTCGTGGCGTTGCAAGTTTTGGTATGATTTGTGCATCTGTTGAAGTTGGACTTGCAGATTTGTTTCCACCAAAAGATGACCACGAAATTATGGATGTAACCTCATTTGACGCAGTAGCAGGTACGCCTCTTGCAGTTGCACTTGACCTTGATGATATAATTCTTGAAATTGATAATAAATCAATGACAAATCGTCCTGACCTTTGGGGACATTATGGTATCGCAAGAGAACTCGCGGCACTTTATGACCTTGAACTCGTTGAATTCGATAAATATGTTCCAGAAACAAAAGAAGTTTATGATGTAAGAATAAAAGACACTGAAAGATGCCCAAGATATATCGGTGCAAAAATCGAAGGTCTTGGCGTAAAAGCCTCGCCATTTGAGATGCAAAGCCGTATTTGGAGAGTAGGTATGCGTCCAATCAACGCACTTGTTGATATTACAAACTATGTAATGCTTGCAACAGGACAACCAACTCACGCATTCGACTCAAATCACATAATTGACCATATTGAAATTCGTCGCGCACAAGATGGCGAAAAACTTCAACTTCTTAATGATAAGGAACTTGAACTTTCAGGAGACGACCTCGTAATTGCAGAAGTCGGAGGCCAAGCG
>JAZSDJ010000172.1:0-10764 GCA_045531105.1 Eubacteriales bacterium
AGAACATTAATGGCTCTTTTGGGTGGAATAGAATACGCAGGAAAAGGAAAGGGAGCAATGGCGGAACTTTTCGCGCTTGGCCCTTGCGATATGTCCTATGCAAAGAAAAGGTGTATGCTATATTTAGCTGCGTGTCATGGGGTTGACCATTATTTTTTGGCGATTTCCCATATGGACATTTCGGGAAATATGCACGTTTGTGATTATTTTAGCGATTTTGCGGTGGCTCAGCCCGATTTTGGCGGTATGCGTCTTTTATTAGAGGATGCAAAAACAGCCTGTGAGTTTGCAAAAAAGGACTACTCCCCAGATCTATATATAAGATTTCCTACTGATATTAGCTTAAAAAATGCATCAAGGGACTTTGATTTGACTGTTCTTTTCTCACTTTTAAATGCGCTTGCATACCACGGAATACAGTGGAAATACATCTTAGGTGAAGCGCCGACAGATGCGCCAATTATTGAACTTGATGATATGCCCCAACTTGTTTTAAACGGCAACGCAGTAAGCGTTGAAGACGTTATTTCGAGGTTTGATAAAAAAGCAATAACGGGTATTGACGGTGTTGGTGTTAAGGGAATATTTAGAAGGCGATTTGACGACGGCACCTCTGTTATACTCAATCTATATGCGCCAGAGGGTGGCTATATAATAGATGGCGAGATTGTTTATCTATACGAGCATGCCGTCGTTTTAAATAAACCTAATTTGCCGACAAAAAAGGAAGCAATTAATTCTTCCTTTATAGTTAATTATTGTAACCCAAATACCACGCGACTTATGTGCTTGAATGATTCTAAAAATGCTTTTGTTTGTGCCGAAAATGGGCTTAATGTGCGCTTTGCAGTTAGAAAAGACACGGAGATAAAAATAGACGGAGCAGTTCCTTGGCTTGAAACTGATAATAACCCATTGCCAAAAGGCATTTGTGAGCATTATAATATAACAAAAGCGCAAAGCATTAAGGCGGGAAAAACCATAATTGAATGTGAAAACGACTTAAAATATATGCCAAGCGCTATGGTAATTGGCGATTTTTCTGCCAATATCATAAATGGAGAGGCTTGTGGTGTGAATCTTACTAAGCGCAAAAGAGTTTACAATGTAGGCGAAAAAATTGTTGATTTTGGCAAGGTGGAATTTTTGGCAAGAGTGAGAGTGCCACAAGGTGCAAAGGGCATTGAACTTTTAGGGACTAAGTTATATACAGCGCTTTATCTTGAAGAATACCTGTCGGGCGAGAAAATAAACGCACCGTATATTTTTAATATTAGAAAAGAGTTTTGGGGTGAGGAAATAGAACTGAAAATAGTGCAATTTTCAAGCATCGGTCCTATTTTCGGAGACGTTGACTATTGGGACAAAAATGCGAAGCGTTCCCAATGGCGAGGAACTCCTTCAACCAGTGAAACGCATTTCGGCTTTGATGAAATTAATTGGATATATTAATCTTTAACCAATACAAAAGTGCAAAACCTTGCACTTTTTCATAAAAACATTGGATTTTTGAGGGTGCAATTTTTGAAAAAGGCTCAAAACATAGAAGCGTAAATTTAAAAAGATTGCGATTTGCTAAAAATGTGCTATAATAGACTTAGGATCTAGTTAAAAATACAATTTAAGGAGAAGGTTTATGGAATATCAAATGAATGGATGCATCAAACTATGTGGAACCTGTGAATATTGGACAGGACCAAGACAGCCGAATTTTTATGGCAATCATGTAGTTCTTCCACAGCAGAGCATTTACGGAAAGTGTTGGTGTTTAACAGGACCTTTTAAACGTGCAGACAGGTTAAGTAATTCCTCGGTATGCTATTGCTACCAAAAATGGAGCGTGCTTAAATAAATCGTACATATAGCAAAAAGGAGCAAATTTTTGCTCCTTTTTGCTATGAATTTTGATTGTACGATTTTAGAAACAGTGATTTAAATTAAAGAAAATATTTGCGTTGAAAATCGCTTTAATGTGTGGTAAAATATAGAAAAAGGTGGTGTAGTTTATGAAATACAAAAACCCGATTATTAAGGGGTTTAATCCCGATCCAAGCATATGTCGTGTAGACGAGGACTTTTATCTTGTTACATCTACATTTGAATTTTTCCCAGGCGTTCCTGTTTATCACAGTAAAAATCTTGTAAATTGGGAGTTAATTAACTATTGTTTGACTACCGATACCCAACTCCCCTTAGAGGGGGCAGAGGCATCTGGTGGCATTTATGCGCCGACCATTAGATATCACGAGGGTGTGTTTTTTATGACCACCACAAATGTTTCAAATGGTGGAAATTTCATCGTGCATACCAAGGACATTTACGGAAAATGGAGCGAGCCTGCTTATGTTGACCAAGGTGGAATCGACCCGTCGTTATTTTGGGACGACGACGGGGAGTGTTATTTTGTGTCAAATGGCTTAGATGAAAACGGAAGAATATCTATTTTTCTTTGTCAACTCAACCCGTTTACTGGCGAAAAGCACGCACCCACTAAGTTGATTTCATATGGCTGTGGTGGTAGATACCCAGAAGCGCCTCATATATACAAAAGAGATGGCTATTATTATTTGATGCTTGCAGAGGGTGGCACTGAATACGGACATATGGAAACCATACAGCGCTCAAAAAGTATCTATGGACCTTATGAAAAATGCCCACATAACCCCATACTTACTCACCGTGACACCCCTGGTCCCATTCAAGCAACGGGACACGCTGACATGGTTGAGGACCAAAATGGAAATTGGTGGCTCGTATGCCTTGGCATAAGACCTATTAAAAATATGCAACTTCATCATCTTGGTAGAGAAAGTTTTTTAGCTCCTGTTACTTGGAATGAGCATGGCTGGCCAACTGTTGGAGATAATGGCAGGCTTGCCTTTGAAATGGAGGGCGCATTGCCTGGACCTGCGCCAAAGCCTATTAGCGGAGATTTTGTTGATAGTTTTGACAAGGATAATCTTAATCTAAAATGGAACTTTGTGCGTAATCCAAGAAGAGATAACTATATTTTGGAAAACGGACGCATTGTCTTGAAGGGTGGCAAGGATGAACTTTCCACACCACTTGGACACCCTACAATGATTGCCCTGCGTCAAGAGGAATTTGATATAGAGGCTACTATACAATTAGAGGGCGACATACGATTTGGTCAACGCTCTGGATTGAGCGCATTTTATAACAACGAATATCACTACGATATATTCATAACCAAGGGCGAATGTGGACACGAGATGTGTCTACGCAAGCGCGTGGCAGACATTGAGGTAATTGTTGCCACTCATTCCGTTGAGTATGATGGTGCAATTAAGGTAAGGCTTATAGCGAACGACGAATGGTATAAATTCTTTTACGAGAGGGACGGAGAATTTATAGAACTTGGACGAGGCAAGACCTCGTTGCTTGCCACAGAGGTAAATGGCAGGTCCTTCACAGGAACATTCATAGGCGCATTTTCCGAGCAGGGAGATATAGCCGTGACAAGGGCTACGATAAAAGAACTTTGATAGGGGGCAGAGAAATCTGCCCTTTTTCTTTCGCTTTTTTCTTTTGCTTTTTGGAAACTTGGGGTGAAAATGTTAAGAAAATATGAACAACAAAAATCACTTTTTGAGGGTTTTTGAAACGAAAATGTCGAAAAAGTGAAAAAAATTTTCAAAATTAGATGGGCTTTGAAAGGCAAGCGAAAAGCCCTTATAATATATATTATAGCGCTTAAAATGTTTGTTAAAATTTTACGGAAAACATTGACAAAGCCGTATTTTTATGCTAAAATCCAAATAATGAAAGTAATTTTCAGAGGTTTTGAAAATAATTTTCACGAATTGCAAAAAACGCAAAAAAACAATCTAAAAAATGAAAATAATTTTCAAACGACACGAAAATCACGCAAAATCACGAAAGGAGGCAAAAATTTGAACAGGACTTTATTACAGGCTCAACTCATGTATAACGACATGGGTAGGTCCGAGAAGAAAGTCGCTGATTGGTTGTTTTCTCACTCTGGTGAGGTTCTCCCTTATTCCATAACTGATTTTGCCTCCAAATGCGATAGTAGCGAGGCGACAATCGTTCGTTTTTCAAAACGACTTGGCTGTGCGGGGTATCAGGATTTAAAAATCACCCTTGCTAAGGAACACGAAAAGAAGGTTATCGCACCAATGATAACCAGCAACGATGATTGCTTCGCTATTTTCGAAAAGGTGTGCAACGACGCATATATGTCACTCGAACGCACGAAAAAAACACTTTCGGCGGAGAGTATGACAAAGGCATCAAAGGCAATATCGGAAGCAAGGAGAGTAGTTCTTATCGGACTTGGCGCTTCGGCTCAGGTGGCGGAGGACGCGAGCAATAAGTTCCTTCGCGCTGGCTGTAACTCAAACGCATATGCCGATACGCATATGCAGGCAATCGCAGTTTCTCAACTGAAAGAGGGCGATGTGGTTATTGGAATATCTCAATCGGGTTCGTCCAAGGACATAGTAGAATCTATGAAAATGGCGAGAACTCGTGGGGCGACGACCATTTCTATCACCTCTAAGGAGCGCTCGCCAATAGTCAGACAAAGCGATATAGTGCTTCTTACTGATACAGAGGAAACAAGGCACAGTTCCTTAGGACTTAATTCTCACATTTCAAGGCTCATAGTTATAGATTCCTTGTGCTACAAAATCGTTTACCAAAACTCTGCAAGAGCGCATAGTGTAGGCGAAAGCGAAGCGAAACTTCAATCCAAGCGAATAATAGAAGAATAGAGTAAAATCTAAATCATTATTATAAATTATCATTCTTATTATAGGAGAAAGGAAAAATGAAAATTCTCGTTGTAAATGCCGGTAGTTCATCTCTTAAATATCAACTTTTTGATATGGATTCCGGTGAGGTTCTCGCAAAGGGCATATGCGAGAGAATAGGCATTGATGGAGTTGTCACCCATAAGCGCCCAGGGAAAGAGAATTACAAGTTAAAGGCGAGTCTTGGCGACCACAAGGCAGCAATCGAACTTGTTCTCAAACTATTATGCGACCCTGAGTTAGGCGTTATATCGGGAGTAGACGAAATTGGCGCTGTTGGACACAGAGTTGCCCACGGTGGAGAAAAACTCCGCAAATCAACCATTATTGGTGAAGAGGAAATTGCGTATCTTGAAAGCATAGTTGAAATCAACCCACTTCACGGCCCACCCGCGATAAGTGGAATAAAGGCTTGCAAGAGCGTTATGCCAGACATTAAGCAAGTCGGCGTGTTTGACACCTCTTACTATTCAACCATGAAGGAAGAGGCGTATATCTACCCAATCCCTTACGAACTGTACGAAAAGTACAAAATTCGCCGTTACGGTTTCCACGGAACATCACATAGATTTGTGTGCGCAAAGGCAATCGACATTTTAGGCAAGAAAGACGCAAAAATAATCACCTGTCACCTTGGTAATGGTTCTTCCATCACAGCGAGCATAGGTGGCAAGGCGATTGACACTTCAATGGGCTTTACACCACAAGAAGGAGTTCCTATGGGAACAAGAAGTGGTTCAATCGACCCTACTGTTGTAACTTATATAATGAAAAAGGAAGGACTTTCTCCCGACGAGGCAGAAAACCTTCTCAACTCAAAATCAGGACTCCTTGGAGTTTCTGGTGTGTCCAGTGACTGCCGAGATGTGCTTATCGCTCAAAACCAAGGCAATAAGCGTTCAGCACTTGCAATGGACATTCTTATACACTACATAAAGAAGATAATAGGTTCTTATGTGGCAGAAATGAACGGACTTGATGCGCTTGTCTTTACCGCAGGTATCGGTGAAAACGACGGAATAGTTAGAGATTTGATTTGCCGTGATATGTCTTATCTCGGAATTGAAATCGACAACGATATCAACCTAAACCTCGATAGAGGAGTACAGGCTGAAATCACAAAAGCGGGAGCGAAGGTTAGAACCTTCTCAATCCCAACAAACGAGGAATATATGATAGCCCTCGATACATATGAGCTAATAAAATAAAAAACAAAATAAAAAATAAAAAATATATAAACTGAAAGGAAAAAAGAAAAATGAAATCACCTTACGAAATCAAAAAAGAAATCTGTGAAGTCGGCCACGCACTTTACCACCTCGGATTTGTTGCTGCAAATGACGGTAATATCTCTGTTAAAGTTAGCGACAATGAGTACTACTGTACTCCAACAGGCGTATCAAAGGGCGCTCTTACCCCTGATATGATTATCAAGGTAGACAAAAACGGAAACAAAATTGAGGGAAAACTTAATCCTTCATCTGAAATCAAAATGCACATGCGTGTTTATCAAAAGCGTCCTGATGTTGGCGCAGTAGTTCACGCACATCCACCAATCGCTACTGCATTCACAATCGCAGGTATCGACCTTGACCAATACATTCTTCCAGAAGCGGTTCTTACAATCGGCGAAGTTCCAACTTGTGCTTACGGAACTCCATCAACAATGGAAATTCCTGATTCTCTTGAACCATATATCGAGAATCACGACGCATTCCTTCTCCAAAACCACGGAGCGCTTACAGTAGGATTTAATCTACAAAAGGCTATGTTCGTTATGGAAGAAGTTGAATTTAACGCAAAGATTTGTAAATACGCTATGGAACTTGGCGCAGTTCACGAAATTCCTAACGACCAACTTAAAAAACTTATGGACCTTCGTAAGAAAATGAACCTTCCAGGTCGTCACCCTGGTATTGATTACGGTGAGTCTGATTGCAAGTGTGGAGCGAATGAAGAACTCGTTGCTGAAATCACACGCAAAGTTCTTGCCGCTCTTGGAAAATAATTTTCTGCAAGAAACATAAACGCAGAAAAGGAGATTAATATGGCTATAAATTGGACAGAAGCGCAAATTGAGCAAATCGTAGCCTCGGTTATGAAAGAACTCAAAAGCGAATCTCCTGCTACCAAAGGCAAATATTGTGGCGCAGGCTATAATGGCAAAAAATATATCGGAGTTTACGAAGATATGAACGACGCAATAGATGCCGCAGAGTCGGGCTATAAGGCAATTCGTGCAATGTCTCTTGAAGAAAGAGAAAAGGTTATCGCTATAATTCGTGACCTTTGCCGTAAAGAAGCGCCAATAATGGCAGAACTCGGCGTTGACGAAACCAAAATGGGAAGAGTTGACCACAAAACTGCAAAGCACATTCTTGTTGCAGACAAGACCCCTGGCACTTCTGATATTACCCCACAGGTAAAAACAGGTGACTTCGGACTCACTCTTACCGAAATGGCTCCTTTTGGAGTAGTAGGAAGCATAACCCCAAGTACAAACCCT
Organism: Eubacteriales bacterium; assembly: GCA_045531105.1. Taxonomy (GTDB): domain Bacteria; phylum Bacillota; class Clostridia; order Oscillospirales; family CAG-272; genus RGIG2000. The sequence continues at coordinate 7,303 of JAZSDJ010000172.1, forward strand.
TCTGAAACTGTTATTTGTAACAGTATAGGAATGATAGCCGCAGGAAACGGTGTTGTATTCAACCCTCACCCTAACGCTATTGCAACCTCTAACTATGCAGTAGACCTTATCAACAGAGCGAGCGCTATGGCAGGTGGCCCAAAAGTTCTTGTTGCGTCAGTTGTAAAGCCTACTCTTGACACAGCGGGCATTATGTATAAAGACCCAAGAATTAAACTTCTTGTTTGCACAGGTGGTCCTGGTGTTGTTAAGAGCGTTCTTTCGAGTGGAAAGAAGGCAATCGGCGCAGGCGCAGGAAACCCCCCTGTTATCGTTGATGATACCGCAGACATAAAGAAAGCGGGTAAGGACATCATTGACGGAGCGACCTTTGATAACAACCTTCCTTGCATAGCGGAAAAAGAGGTATTTGCGTTTGCTAATATAGCGAACGAACTTATCGAGGCGATGAAGTCAAACGGTGCATATCTTATCAGCAAAGAACAAGCCGATAAACTCGCACGCGTGGTTCTCGTTGAGAAAACAAACCCAAAAACAGGAATAAGCACCAAAATCGTAAATCGCGATTGTGTTGGTAGAGACGCAAAGGTGTTGCTTGAAAAAATAGGAGTTCGCGTTGGCGACGAGGTTCGCTGTATCATTTGCGAAACCGATTTCGAGCATGATTTCGTTCAGCACGAACTTATGATGCCTATTCTTCCTATTGTAAGAGTTAATAATATTGACCAGGCTATCGACCTCGCTGTAAAGGCAGAGCATGGTAACCGTCATACAGCACATATGCACTCAAAGAATATCGACCATCTCACAAGATTTGCAAGAGCGGTTGAAACTACTATTTTTGTAAAGAATGCCCCATCTTATGCAGGTATAGGATTTGGTGGAGAGGGACACACAACCTTTACAATAGCGGGACCAACAGGAGAGGGCATTACAAGTGCAAAGAGTTTTACAAGACTTCGCCGTTGTGTTTTGGCGGAAAGTTTTAGAATAATCTAAGAAAATATATGCTAAAACGGGATTTGTCCGTTCCGAACAGGTTCGCACCGCTCCCGTGAGGCTAAGAAAGGAAAAAAGAAATGAACATTTCATCATCACAGGTAGAGAGCATAGTTCGCAAAATTCTTGGCGAGGTAACTTCCTCAGGCGCAACCTCTGCAAGAGTTCCAGCAACAGCAAAAGTTGCAATGCTCACCGCTCCTAAAAAAATCGAGGTTAAGGAATACAAAATTCCAACCGTTGGCGACAACGACATTCTCGTTAAGGTTGAGGGCTGTGGAGTTTGTGGAACTGACGTTCACGAGTGGAAGGGTGACCCATTTGGAATTATTCCAGTAACTCTTGGTCACGAGGGAACAGGTGAAATTATCGCTCTTGGTAAAAACATAAAGGCTGATACAGCAGGAAACCCTATAAAGGTTGGCGACAAAATCGTTACTTCTGTTATCAGTTGTGGCGAATGTTTCGTTTGCCGTAACAAGCCTGCAAATACTAACCTTTGCGACAAGCAAGGCGTATTTGGACTTATTCCTCATAGTGACGCAAACCCTCTTACAGGTTGGTTTGCAACACATCTTCTCATCAGTGGCAAAGGTTCAACCTACTTTGTAGTAAACGACCTTGACCTCAAAGAGAGAATGCTCCTTGAACTTGCTTGCGTTTGCGTGCATGCACTCAAAAGAGCGAATACCACAGGTCTTATCAACTTCAACTCAAAAGTTCTCGTTCAAGGACTTGGCCCAGTTGGTCTTGTTATGATAAGCGTATTAAGAGCCGCAGGAGTAAACCATATCGTAGCCATAGACGGCACACCAAAAAGACTTGAAATGGCTAAGAAACTTGGAGCGAAAACAGTTATCAGTTTCAAAGAGATAACCTCGCTTGAAGACAGAGTTAATCTTGTTAAGAGCGTTGCAAACGGCGTAGGCGTAGACTTCGCATTCCAATGCACAGGCGCACCTGCCGCAGCAAAGGACATCTACGAATATATTCGTCGTGGAGGCGGAATGTGTGAAATGGGCTTCTTCGTAAACAATGGAGAATACACCGTAAACCCACACTTCGCAATGTGCAACAAGGAAATTAACATTGTTGGTTCTTGGGATTACAGTGCAGACGATTACCCAACAACTATGGCATTCCTTCGTCAAGCAAGAGAAATGAACATTCCAATTAAGGACCTTATAACTCACACATTCCCTCTTGATAAACTCAATGAGGCTATGGAAGTTAATGTTTCTCAACAAGGCATTAAAATATGCTATGTTGCTGAATAATTAGCAGAGTGTTAGTAAAGGAGTTAATTACATATGGCTCTTGGAATGATAGAAGTCTATGGTTTCGCTACCGCAATAGTAGTGGCGGACGCTATGGCTAAGGCGGCTGATGTTAAAGTAGTTGCCATTGACAAAAACAAGCCAGCGGGTGGTGACTCTGCAAGAGTTCCTCTCGTTATGGCGATAAAAATTGAAGGCTCTGCCGCTGCGGTTGAATCAGCGATTTTAGCAGGAAAAGCGGAGGCTGAAAAAAGAGAATTGTATATCACTCACAAGGTGATTGCAAGACAGAGCGAGGAAATTGAGTGGTTCGCTCACCTCTCGGCTCTTGGCAAGGACAAGTTAAGATAAAAAATAAAAATAAAAATAAAATTTATAAGGAGATTAAAACAATGATGGAAGCACTCGGAATGGTAGAAACAAGAGGTCTCGTTGCTGCAATCGAAGCGGCAGATGCAATGGTAAAGGCTGCAAATGTAGTTCTTATCGGTAGCGAAAAAATCGGTAGCGGACTTGTAAGCGTTATGGTTCGTGGCGATGTAGGCGCTGTTAAAGCGGCAGTTGAGGCTGGAAGAGCGGCAGCAACTTCACTTGGCGAAGTTATTGCAACTCATGTAATCCCAAGACCACACGCAGATGTTGAAAAACTTCTTCCTATTATAAAATAATTAAAGGATTTTATAGTATGAAGGCAATAGCGTTACTTGAAGTGCAGCCTATGGTAGCCGCAATAACAGGACTTGACGCTATGGTAAAAGCGGCTGATGTAAAACTCATTCATGTGGAAAAACGCCTTGGCGGCAGACTTGTAACAGTAGTCGTTGAAGGCGAAGTTTCCGCGGTGAAAGCGGCGCTCGAAGCGGGCGCTGCCGCAGCAAGCGAAGTAGGAAAGGTCAAGTGTTGCGAGGTTATCGCTCGCCCGCACCCAGATGTTATGAGATTTTTGACAACAGGCTGATTTAAAAGAGGTAAAATAACCACTTGAAATTCGGTTCGTTTAATTCTCATAAAACTTATGATTTTTAAAGTTTAGGCTTTGAAATAAAACAATTAAAATAAAAACAATTTTACACAGGAGGAAAAGCAAATGGAAGCACTCGGAATGGTAGAAACAAGAGGTCTCGTTGCTGCAATCGAAGCGGCAGATGCAATGGTAAAGGCTGCAAATGTAGTTCTTATCGGTAGC
>JAZSDJ010000262.1:0-2756 GCA_045531105.1 Eubacteriales bacterium
GCAAGAAGAACCTTTGCCTCGTGAATGCCATCGAGAACGCCATAGTTACGGCAGTCTGTTCCGTCTTCGCAAGTCAAATCAGAGGAGGCGGAAAGAACGTCCATCATTCCCATTGAAAGATTCAGTTGTTCAACGCAAGGCTTTCCTCTTGCCATATTGAGTTTCAAGTCTTTTGCTTGATACTCTTTATATTTTGCTTTGAGTTCGACTTGAAGTTTTTCAAGTTCCGCTCTGTCAAGTTCTGTATATTTTTTCATAAATTCTCCTTAGAATTCTGCGCTTCCTGTGGTTCTTGGGTAAGATTCTACATCTCTTATATTTGCAACGCCAGTGATGTACATAATAAGTCTTTCAAATCCAAGTCCAAATCCTGCGTGTTTTGTTCCACCATATTTACGGAGTTCCAAATACCACCAGTAGTCTTCTTCTTTAAGGTTAAACTTCTCCATTGCTCGAAGGAGATAATCCATTCTTTCTTCACGTTGAGATCCACCGATAAGTTCGCCAACGCCAGGAACGAGCATATCCATTGCAGCAACGGTCTTTCCATCGTCATTCAAACGCATATAGAATGCTTTTATATCCGCTGGGTAATCTGTTACGAAAACAGGCTTTCCAAATACTTTTTCGGTAAGGTATCTTTCGTGTTCTGTTTGCATATCAATTCCCCATTCAACAGGGTATTCAAATTTTTCGCCACTGTTTTTGAGAATTTCAATCGCTTCTGTGTATGTTACATGACCGAATTCGTTTTCGAGAAGGTTTGTAAGACGGGCAACAAGTGTATTGTCAACAAATTTATTAAAGAATTCGATTTCAGCAGGACAGTTGTCCATAACATATTTCACAACATACTTAATCATATCTTCTGCAAGGCGCATATCGTCACCAAGGTCTGCAAAAGCGATTTCAGGTTCCATCATCCAGAACTCCGCTGCATGACGGGCTGTGTTTGATCTTTCCGCTCTGAATGTAGGTCCAAATGTATAAACATTTGCAAATGCCATAGCATATGTTTCTGCACTGAGTTGTCCTGAAACAGTAAGGTTTACGCTCTTTCCAAAAAAGTCTTTTGAAAAATCGATTTTTCCTTCCTCAGTTTTTGGCAAGTTTTCAAGGTCAAGAGTTGTCAAACGAAACATTTCTCCTGCGCCTTCGCAGTCAGAACCTGTGATGATTGGAGTATGCACATAGATAAAGTTCCTTTCATTGAAGAACTTATGAATTGCAAAAGCGGCAACTGAGCGAACTCTAAAAACTGCGCTGAAAAGATTTGTTCTTGGACGAAGATGTGCGATTGTACGCAAAAATTCAAGGCTGTGTCTTTTCTTTTGAAGTGGGTAGTCAGGAGTTGACGCGCCTTCAACCTCGATTTCCTTTGCCTTTATTTCAAATGGTTGTTTTGCCTCTGGGGTGAGAACAAGTATTCCACGAACGACAAGGGCGCAACCTACATTTTGTTTTGCGATGTCTTTATAGTTATCAAGGAACGCTTCCTCAAAAACTACCTGAATATTTGTATGATAACTACCATCATTAAGTTCGATAAAACCAAAAGCGTTGCTTGAACGAATGGTTCTTGCCCAACCACATACGGTTACTTCTTTATCTGCAAAAAGTTCTGGATTTGTGAATATTTCCTTGATTGTTATTCTTTGCATTTTTTTGCCCTCTTTAAATTTATAAATTTAATTTCGTCTTATTTTAGCACTAATATTCGAGTTTTGCAATAGGTTTGCGCTATTTTTTCCAGAAATCTGTGATTTCTCTTAGCAAATCATTTGCGTTTGTAAGAAGTTTTAGGTGTTGCCAATGTTCTGGCATTAAGTCGTGATATTCGGGTGTTGCAAATCTATCATCTATGAGAATTACGACACCTCGTTCTTCTTCACTACGGATTACACGGCCTGCGGCTTGAAGAACTTTTATCATTCCAGGGTAGGTGTATGCATATGCATAACCATTTTCTCTTGTATTGTCAAAATATTCTTTGACGATATTGAGTTCTGTGCTTATTGTCGGCAATCCTACACCTACAATAATCGCTCCGATAAGTCGCTCTCCACGAAGGTCAATACCTTCTGAAAAACTTCCACCAAGCACGCAAAATCCGACAAGAGTGCCTTCTTTTTTTGCATCGAATGAGTCGAGAAACTCTTTCTTTGCGCTCTCTGACATACTTCTGCTTTGCGCTGTTATGTTGATATTTGGGTAACGCTTTTCAAAAACCGCTTTTACCTCGCTAAGATAACTATACGACGGGAAATAAACGATATAATTTCCCGATTTTCCTGCCACTGTTGCTCGTATTACATTTGCTACATTTGCAGCACTTTTTTGTCTATCTTCAAATCTTGTACTTATGTTACTTATACCAAGCAAACAAAGATTTTCCTTTTCAAATGGTGAAGAAAGTGTAAGAGAACCGGATTTTTCGCATCCAAGAATATCGGCAAAATAATCTTGGGGAGTAAGTGTTGCTGAAAAGAGTATTGATGATGAGCCTTTTTTCATTGAAATATCGAGAAGTTTAGACACATCAAGGCACATAAGGCGAAGTTTTACATCTTCTCCTATTGCTTCGACATACATAGTGAAACGCTTATCAAATATTTCGCAAACCTTTATAAGATGCTTAACCTCATAATAAGCGTCCATGAGTTCGTCATCGTTTACATCTCTTGAAAAGAGTTTTTCACAGCCCTTTGTAAACTCAATAAACTCCTCTGCAATAAGTCGGATCGTAGCCATGTCGT
>JAZSDJ010000049.1:0-29518 GCA_045531105.1 Eubacteriales bacterium
GCGAAGTTCTTTTTCAAAAAAGCCTCTCACCGTCTCCGCCAAAAAGGGACATTTTTATGTCCCTTTATTTTTGCGTAAGTGGTGATGATGAGAACTCACTTTTGTATTTGCTCGGCAAATGCAAATTGAGTGCGCAAACGAGCGTCAAGGCGTTGGGAGTTTACTCACAAAAGCATAGCGAAGTTCTTTTTCAAAAAAGCCTCTCACCGTCTCCGCCAAAAAGGGACATTTTTATGTCCCTTTATTTTTGCGTAAGTGGTGATGATGAGAACTCACCTTTGTATTTGCTCGGCAAATGCAAATTGAGTGCGCAAACGAGCGTCAAGGCGATGGGAGTTTACTCACAAAAGCATAGCGAAGTTCTTTTTCAAAAAAGCCTCTCACCATCTCCGCAAAAAAATCCCAAGTGCAATAGTGCTTGGGATTTTTGTTTTTATTAGTCCAATCTGTTTATAAGGTTTGTTAATTGCATTTTTGTGTTCATTTTTACGTTTGGAAGCATCGCTTTCATAACTGCTGGATTTTCATTTGCAAAAAGAACCTGAATGCTCATCATAACTGCGTTGAGATATACTGACGCTTCTTGCGACATTGTAGAACCTCTTGAAGCGAGTTCGTCAACGAGTTTTTTGCAGTTTTCAACTTCACTTGTAGTAAAGCCTTTTACCAATTTTTCAAGGCTGATATCAATTCCTTGTGCTACTTCTTTTGTAGTCATCGCTGAATAGTCAATCTCTGGTTTCTTTTCAACAGGAGTTTTTGGAACATAGGTTGAACGGTCAAACGCTCTTCTGTTTTGAATAAGCAAGTCTTCATGTTTGAGGTTGTATTTCTTAACAACTTTGTTGAAGTCTTTTGTTCTTTGGCTTATCAAAAGTTTATCAATTTGCGCTTTCTTTTCAATTTCAAGCGAGTCAATTTGGAATTTGAGTTCTTTTCTTCTTGCAAGAGCGCTGCGTGCAGTTGAGTTGTACTCATCTTGCAATGGAGCGATTTTTGAGTTGTATGCTTCAACTATCAAATTCATTGCCTTCATAGCATAGTCATACAATACAACTGTTTTTCTCGCTGTAACTCTTTTCATCTTTTCTTTGATTACTTTCTTACCCTTAAAATCAAAGATGCCACGAGCGCCGAGGTCATATTGAAGTTGTTTCAAGTATGCTTCTATTGTATCAAGTTCATCAATGTAAACAAAGTTGTTTTCTTCTCTGAATCTAATCATAGACTCAATTTGTGAGCAAACAAAATCTCCAATTTCGTATTTTATATCATCTGATAATTTATCATACGCGTTTATACAGAAAAGGATTTGTGGCTTGTACTTTTTGTAGAATTGAATCACATCTGCAAGAGTAAACTGAGAATTTGTAATATAAGCGTTCCAGAGGTCTGTGATTGTAGCGCGTTGTCCTTTTACTTCGATATTCAAAGAGTTAACGAAACTTATGGCATCCTTCGCCGCTTGCTCCAACTCATTTGAATTTGCTGGCTTTGTTGGTTTTGGGTCATTATACACATTACCACAATAACCACATTTAGCGCTTCTTTGGTCTGCATTAACAGTTAAATTTGCCCCACATGATGGGCAGGTGATTTGTTCAAACATTTTATTTTCTCCTTTAAATAAAAAACATTTAACTTTGAGGCATTTTGTAGAATATTTATATGCTCATAAGTCAATTATTAGTATACCATAGTATTTTTATATTGTCAAGCATATATTTTATAATAGTATTGCAAAATTTGACCTAAAAAGGAGAAACTTGTATGATAAGTCCTCTCAACGAGAACATTAAAAAACTTAGAATTGCAAGAAAATTAAATCAAGTAGAGTTTGGAAAACTTGTCGGTGTTACAAAACAATGCGTTTCCAACTGGGAAAACGATAATGTTGTTCCCTCAATCGAAATGCTCGTAAGAATTGCAGACCTTTTTAATGTTACCACTGATTATTTGCTCGGAAGAAGCGAAAAATACTCTCTCGATGTGTCTATGCTAACAAGAGAGCAAGTTGAGCATCTCTCTTTATTAGTTGCCGATTTGTCAAACAGCAATCAAAAATAACAAAATTTTTATGTCTATTGGCTACCACTATTGAAAACTGTGCATTTAGGTGATATAATTAAATCAACAATTAAACATCAAGGAGAGATTTTATGGATTTTAAAATTGTTGGGAATAAGTTTATAAAAGACGGCAAAGAGATTAAGATTATTTCGGGCGCTGTTCACTATTTCAGAAATATGCCAGATACTTGGCGTGACATTTTCAAAAAAATGAGGGCAATGGGGTTAAACTGTGTTGAAACCTATTGTGCTTGGAATATGCACGAAAAGAAAATTGGCGAGTTTGATTTTTCGTCAAATCTTGACATAAGAACTTTTATCAAGATTGCAAACGAAGAAGGGCTTATGGCGATTGTTCGTCCAGGTCCATATATTTGTGCAGAATGGGAGTTTGGCGGTCTTCCTTGGTGGCTTCAAACAATGGAAGATATGGAAATTCGTTGCTCAAATCCTGTTTATATGAAGCATTTTGAAAACTATCTTGCTCACCTTTTCGACCAAATTCGCGACCTTCTTTTCACAAACGGCGGTCCTATAATTATGCTTCAATGTGAAAATGAATATGGATACTATGGTGACGACAAGGAATATTTAAAGAGCCTTTTTGATATTTACAGGAAACACGGAATTGATGTTCCTCTTTTCACCTCTGACGGAACGAGCGAAGAAAATTTACTTGACGGAACTATTGAGGGTTGTCTTGCGACGCTCAATTTTGGTTCAAGAGTTGAAGAAAATTTCAAGGCGCACGATAAACTCTTCCCCGACTCTCCAAAAATGTGTATGGAAATGTGGAATGGCTGGTTTGATGCGTGGGGCGACGGCTTCCACCACACCACAAGTGCTGAAAATTATGCACAGGTCGTTGACGATATGCTATGCCGTGGTAGCCTTAATATGTATATGTTTATCGGCGGAACGAACTTTGGCTTTACAAGTGGTGCTAACCACTACGAAAAATTCAAGCCTGATGTAACAAGTTACGACTACGACGCTATGCTTACCGAATGTGGCGATATTACTCCGAAATATATGGCTGTGCGCGAGGTTATTAAAAAGTATGTGAATGAGGAACTTCCTCCCGTGCCAGAAAATCGCAAAAAACTCGGCTATGGCGTTGTAAATCTCACACAGAGTGGTGGACTTTTCGATAATCTTGACAATCTTTCGACACCTATTTTCTCAAATGTTCCAAAATGTATGGAAAATTACGGACAGGGCTACGGCTATATTGCTTACACTACAAAATTAAATCGTGATTATGTAAACGCACCACTTTATTTTGCCGACCTTGGAGACAGAGCGCAAATTTATATAAACGACACTCTTAACGGAATTGTTTACATAAACGACGACGAACTCAAAACGACAATAAACGCCAAAAAGGGCGACACTCTTACCATTTTAGTGGAGAATATGGGTAGAGCGAACTTTGGGCCTAAAATGATGCGTAAAAAGGGTATTGCAGGTAGATGTCTCATTGGCAACAATATTATTCACTTTGGTTGGAATGTTTATCCACTTCCTATGACAAATCTTGACAAGGTTGTTTATGGAAAGGAATTTAAAGAGCCAAGTGGCTTTTATAAAGGCAATTTTAGAGTTGACGAAGTGGCTGATACCTTTATCTATCTTGACAACTTCAAAAAAGGTTTTGTAACCATAAACGGCTTTAATCTTGGCAGATATTGGGAAATTGGTCCACAAAAAAGCCTCTATGTACCTGCCTCTGTTTTAAAAGAGGGCGAGAACGAGATTGTAGTATTCGAGTCTGATGGGCTAAAAGGTTTACCCGTTGTCGAATTTAAGGACTTCCCAACACTTCAATAATTCACCCACAAAAAAGGGCTTTCGATTTCTCGAAAGCCCTTTTATTTATACTCCGTAGATGCGTACTATTCTTTCACCATTGTATTTTTTGGGGTATTCAGTATCGATATAATCAGCCTCGATTTTGCCAATCTCGTAACTTCCTGAAACTTCGCCATAGGTTTGTGCTTCAACGGCCGACTCTGTCCAATCGTATCCGTTCCAATAAATGGTTTCTCCGCTTTCTGTTGTTGCTAAAATATACATATTTTTTCTCCTTTAAATTATTTTAAAAATACTTCAATTACAGGCACTGGTGTGTCTGGTTTTACAGGTGGAATTTTAAAGGCTACAAGAGACTCACTCTCTGTTTTTGCCTCACTGAAATGGTCAACCTTGCCCTCTGTGTAGAGAATTTCGCTTCCGTCATGGAGGAATTGAGCATAGTCAATCTTTCCGCCAAGTCCGTCAAATTCAAGGAATGCGTATGGGTACTCTACCAAGTGAATATAAAGGCGTTTTCCGTCTTCGCTTTGAGTCAAGCGCGTTCCTCTTGGAGCAACAAATTCAGGCTCTGCCATTGTACAGCCATAGATTGAACGACTGTTATATTTCATCCAGTCCGCGTAAACTTTGAGCGCATCCTCCGCTCTCTTATCAAGATAGCCACGATGAGTTGGGCCTACATTCATAAGAAGGTTTCCACCTATACAAACTGTGTTTACGAGCATATCAATAAGCATTTTTGGAGATTTCCAAGTTGATTCGTCACGATGATAACCCCATGAGCCAGAGAATGTTTGGCACGCTTCCCAAGTAACGAGTTCGCCAGTTTCCTTGTGTGTTACCCATTTCATAGGTTGATATTGTTCAGGTGTCCAAATATCTTGTTCAAGGTCACAACGATTGTCAATTATAATGTCTGGTTGAAGCGCCCTTGCAGTTTTGATAAGTTCCTCAGATTCCCAGTCGTCCTTGCCTTTACCCTTCATCCATTCTGGGAAACCTGGGTCTGGTTCTGGATATGAGAAGTCAAACCACAAAACATCTATTTTTCCATAGTTAGTAAGAAGTTCTGTAACTTGGTCACGCATATATTTTGCGTATTTTTTCATATCTCTGCCTTCGTTGAGTTCTTTTGCATTTTTATCAAAGCGTCTCGGGTGCTTTGTATCTATTGTAAAGTCAGGGTGATGCCAGTCGATAATAGAATAATAAAATCCTATTCTGATTCCCTCTGCGCGAAAGGCGTCAACAAATTCCTTCACAAGGTCACGGCCCGCTGGTGTGTTTGTACATTTGTAGTCTGTATATTTTGTGTCAAACATACAAAAGCCTTCGTGGTGTTTTGTTGTAAGAATTGCATATTTCATTCCTGCCGCTTTTGCTTGTTTTGCCCACTCTTTTGCATCGTAAAGGTCTGGATTAAAATACTTGAAATATTTATCATATTTTTCGTCTGTGATGCACTCAATGTGCTTTATCCACTCATTGCGCGCTGGCATTGCGTAAAGTCCCCAGTGAATGAACATACCAAAACGGTCATGCTCAAACCATTCTGTATTTGCAAACGTTTTTCTTGTTTTGTAACTTGACATAGAAGTTCTCCTTTAAAATAAAATTGTTTACAATTTCATTTTAACATTTATATACTATAAAATCAATATTTAAATTACAATTTATTTATATAAAAGAAAAAGACACAATCAAGCGATTGTGTCTTTTGTTTATGATAACTGACCATTGTTGAATGGCTTATATTCGTAACCAACAAGGGTGAAATATTCAAGTATTTTTTCGGCAGGAATTGAGTAAGAATTTGGATCTTTGCCCTCCTCTAATTCTGCGCCCGCATAATTTATTCCTATTATTTTCAAATTACAATCAAGAAGTGCGCCACCGCTTGAACCTTTATTTATATAGCCATTATGATGAAGAGTGTCAAATGACACATTGCACTCTGTTACATCTGAGTCGGTAATTGTAACTCTACCATAGCCAAGGTTTTCGCCCATTGTGATTGTGTTTGCCTGACCTTGTGGTTGACCAAGCGATATAACAGATGAGCCTCTTTCGTTGTTTTTATCTACAATATCAAGCACCTTGTGTGCATCTTCGCTACTGAATTTCAAAATAGCGAGGTCATACTCTGGCTTTGCACTACCTTCAACAAGTGTCGCTTGATATTCTTTTCCCGAATAGTCTGTAATGTAATATTTTGTACTATTTGAACTTTCAGACATTTCTTTACTATAAACAACATGATTGTTTGTAAGAAGATAATATTCTCCACCTGAATAATCAAATATTACGCCACTTCCATTTGAAACTCCGACAGTCGCTTCAAAACCAAAGCCTTTGTTTATATACTTGACAGTAACAGATACATTTGCCTTTATCGCTTCCGTGCTAACGAGATTTACAATATCGGAATAATTTATCTCACCACAAACCGAGCAAATTCCACGCACAAAATCGTGAGTTGTCGTTTCATTAATAAAATTATCTACATATTCATAGCCACACGCACACAAGTGGCGAGTATAGCCCTTATTGTCGCAAACAGGTGCAACTACTGTGCTTGTAAAACTATGTTGGTGTCCCGTTGGTCCTGATGTTGTTTGTGTTTGCTCGCTTGATGAACTTGACTCCTCGATATTTAAAAGGTCGTCAATAAAATCACACGAACAAAAAGCAACTGTTAGAAAAACGAGCAAAATTAATAATGTTCTTTTTAACATTTTAACTCCTTTTTATCAGCCTAAAAATGGCGTTACCATACTATATATGAGCAATACACCTACAATTACTGGCAATATATAGCGCATATACACTTTCATCCAACTTTGAACTTTCAATCCCTTTCCAAAGTTCGCCTCTTGCATAAACTTCTCAAATCCCCAACCAAATTTATTGGTACAGAAAAGAACAAACACAAGAGAACCAGCGGGCAAAAGAAGATTGCTCACTATCAAATCTTCAATGTCCATAATTCCTTTTCCACCGATTGAAAATCCTGACCATACATTAAAGCCAAGAACGCAAGGGATTGCGAGAAGGAAAATTACAACTCCGTCTATTATACAAGCCTTTTTCTTGCTCCAACCAAAAAGGTCCTGTGTGCAAGAAAGAATGTTTTGGAACACTGCAAACACCGTTGAGAGTGCAGCGAATGACATAAATACGAAGAACAAACTTCCCCATACTCGTCCACCTGGCATATTGTTAAATACATGTGGAAGTGTTTCAAAAATAAGGCTTGGTCCTGCATCAACAGGAACATCATATGAGAAACAAGCGGGGAAAATTATAAGTCCCGCTGTTATTGCAACGAATGTATCAAGTATAGCGACAGTAACACCTTCTCCAAGAAGCGCCCTGTCCTTGCCGATGAAACTACCGAATATAGCCATTGAACCGATTCCAAGGCTAAGGGTGAAGAACGATTGGTTCATCGCAGCAACTACAACATTCAAAAAGCCTACATCTTTTATCTTGTCTATGCTTGGGAGCAAATAGAATTTGAGTCCCTCGGAAGCACCTGGTAAGAAGAAACTTCTTATAGCAAGAACTACCATAATCGCAAGAAGCGCTATCATCATAATCTTGGTGACTTTTTCAAGTCCTTTTTGCATATTAAAGGAACAAACCAAAAATCCTATTATAACTACGCCTGCCACAAATGCAATAAGTACCCAAGGATTAGATGTCATTTCGGTGAACACTCCCGAAATTTCCGCTTTTGTTGTCATTCCTTCGAATTTGCCAAATGCGGTATAGCCAAAATATTGAAGCATCCAACCTGCAACTGAGGTGTAAAACATCATAAGAATTACATTACCTGCAAGAGCGAAATAGCCGTGCAAATGCCACTTATGACCTGGTTTTTCAAGTTGTTGATAAAGTTTTACGGGGCTTTTTTGTGCGGCGCGTCCCGTTGCGAATTCCATTGTAAGAACAGGTATTCCAAGCAACACAAGGAAAACAAGATAGATAAGAACGAAAAGTCCGCCACCATTTTGTCCTGTTATAGTAGGAAATCGCCATACATTTCCTATACCGATAGCACAGCCTGCGCTTATTAAAATAAATCCAAGACGGCTACCCAATTTTTCTCTTTCCATTAGTTCTCCAATTCGCTCTCATCAGGCTTGTCAGTCAAGTCGGCAGATGCTCTTTTTATCATTTTAAAGTAAGGCATTTCTGTAAATCCCGAAAACTCAAAGAGTTTTTCAAACCCGTGAGATTCATATACGGAAATTGCCGTTTGATTAGTTGTCAAGCAATCAAGATAAACATCTTTTTCGCCATAGTGTGAGGCAAGAATTTGTTTAATCATCGCGCTCGCTATTCCTTTTCCGCGATAAAACTCCTCAACGCAAATGTTTGCAATATAAAATCCATCGGGATGAGATTCCATAGGAATAAAATATTCTTTCATAACGCTTTGGAAAGCGTCGTCAATTTCAGCACTCGCCCCAGCGCACTCGAATGCCTCAAAAAATGCGCTCACATTTATTTGAACAGGTGAGGGTACAATTACTGAAATTCCTACTATTTGCTCATCAACAAGAGCAACATATATGTTTTCGCGATTGTATAGTGTATCACTATCTATCATACAAGATAAAATTTGTTTTGCAAGTGTGGTGTTTTCACCAAAAAAGTGTGGGAAAATATAATTATCGGTTTCGTATATAAGTTTAGATACTTGTGAAAGATTATCTTTCTTTGCAAGTTTTCTTACTTGTATATCCATAAAATCCTCATTTTTTATTTTTAAAATTTTGCGTCTAATTTATGCGCAATATATTTAAAGTATATCACACGCGAAGCAAATTGTCAAGTTTTATATATTCTACATATTTATATATAATACTTGTTCATATGTAAATGTGATTATATATAGTATTTCAGCCATTTTTCGCATTTTTAAGGGTTTTTTTAATGATTTTTGTTAAAAAATATTGAATGTGTCGCGTGCGTGTGATAAAATATTTTTATAATTTTACTTTTAAGAGGTTCTTATGATAAGAATTGGTATTTATGGTTATGGCAATCTTGGTCGTGGCATTGAGAGCGCTATTTCTCAAAACAAAGATATGCAACTTGTTGCGGTATTCACTCGTCGCGACCCTGCAACAGTAAAAATAAACAGCGACGCCGTTGTTATGCGCTCCGACGATGTTTTATCAATGGTTGATAAAATTGATGTTATGATAATTTGTGGTGGAAGCGCAACCGATTTACCCAAGCAAACTCCTGAACTTGCAAAATATTTTAATGTCATTGACAGTTTCGATACTCACGCAAAAATTCCTGAACATTTTGAAAATGTTGACCATGCCGCAAAGGAAGGCGGTCACACCGCTATGATTTCCGTTGGTTGGGACCCTGGTATGTTTTCTCTTAACAGAATGTACGCAGGCGCAATTTTGCCTGAGGGTAAGGATTATACTTTTTGGGGCAAGGGTGTTTCGCAAGGTCACTCAGATGCTATTCGAAGAATAGATGGTGTGCTTGATGCAAAACAATACACTATTCCTGTTCAAAAAGCGCTTGATAGCGCTCGCTCTGGCGAGTGGGTAGACCTCACAACTCGTCAAAAGCATACAAGAGAATGTTTCGTCGTTGCAAAGGAAGGCGCTGACCTTAATAAAATCGAAAACGAAATTAAAACAATGCCAAACTATTTTGCCGATTACGACACAATCGTTCACTTCATCACAAAAGAAGAACTTGACAAAAATCACGCAGGTATTCCTCATGGTGGTTTTGTTATTCGCAGTGGCGTTACCGGAAACGGAAACAAGCATATAATCGAATACAGTTTAAAACTTGACTCAAATCCTGAATTTACCGCATCTGTAATCGTTGCATACGCTCGTGCCATTGCAAGACTTGCAAATGAAGGCGCTAAGGGTTGCAAAACAGTATTTGATATTCCGCCCGCTTATCTTTCGCCAAAAAGTGGCGCGCAACTTCGCAAAGAACTTTTGTAAAAACAATTTTAAAAAGCCCTCTTTTGAGGGCTTTTATTTTTGCAACAAATTTCCTCTTTCTAATTTGCGATTTGATATCGTGATATCTTTTGTGAGTTGTTCCTAATGGATAATTTCTGGCAAGTGTTTTTTGACAAGTGATATTTGATGAGTGGTTGCTATTAAGTGGTTTTGACAAAATTCGACCACTTTGAATACAATGATATAAGGATTTTGTATTCGAGGTGAAAAAGTTGACTTTTGAAATTTTGAAAGGAGTTTTAATTCCATTTTTAGGCACTTCGCTCGGTGCATCTTGCGTTTTCTTTATGAAAAAAGGCATAGGCGATAAAACAATGCGCGCGCTTAATGGCTTTGCTGGCGGAGTGATGGTTGCCGCGTCGGTTTGGAGTCTTTTGATTCCGTCAATGAATGCATCAGAAAGCCTTGGAAAACTTGCTTTTATTCCAGCCGTTGTAGGGCTTTTTCTTGGCGTTTTATTTCTTTTATTGCTTGACAAAAGTGTCCCACATACACACATAAACAATCAAAGCGAAGGTCCTCGCTCTAAAATGAGTAAAAATGCGCTTCTATTTTTTGCAATAACCCTTCACAATGTCCCAGAAGGAGTGGCTATTGGGGTTGTTTTTGCATCTTTTATCTCTGGAAGTGTAGATATTTCACTCACGGAGGCACTTGCGCTAAGTGTTGGAATAGGAATCCAAAACTTTCCCGAGGGTGCTATAATTTCAATGCCTCTTTGTCAAAGTGTTGGTAAGAAAAGGGCTTTTTTATATGGTGTTGCATCGGGAATTGTAGAGCCACTTGCAGCAATTATAACCATTTTGCTCGCTGAATTTTTGCTCCCTGTATTTCCGTATCTTTTGAGTTTTGCCGCTGGCGCTATGATTTTCGTAGTAGTTGAAGAACTCATACCAGAAATGACAGATGGTGACCACAGTGCCGACATAGGAACTATAATGTTTACTCTTGGCTTTGCGATTATGATGTCACTTGATGTTGCACTCGGTTGATAATTTTTAACAAAAAAACACGCCTGAACGTCAGGCGTGTTTTTACTATTTTAGATTGATTTTATTTTATAAATTGACTAATGTGAATTGCGCTTTGCTCAATTTGCTCTGTACGCTCAACACGAGCCACCCCGTCACCGTCTTGTTCACCATACGCACCAAAATACGCGTGATTTCCGCCCTCAATTACAACCTCGGTAAAATCGTTTGGCAAATTCTCTTTATTTTGCTCGTATTTTTCCATATTTAGAACCTTATCACAAGAGCCATAAATTGACAAAATATCAAGGCTTGTGTCGTTTAAATTGGTTGTTGAATATGAGGCAAGCAACACAACACCTTTTATTTTATCTTCATTTTTCGATGCATAAGTTGAAGCCATGGACCCACCAAGAGAGTGTCCACCTATGTACCAATTTTCAATTTCGTCAAATTCTTCTATTACATCGTCAGCCTTGTTTGTATCAAGCACAGCAAGATTGAACGGCATTTTTACAATCACGCAAGCAATCCCATCCTGAGCAAGCGCTTTCATAAGTGGAATATATGCGCTATTTTCAACCTTTCCACCAGGGTAGAAAACAAATCCCGCCCTTGGGTTTTCGGGAATTATCGCTATACTGTTATCGTCAAGAAGTTCAACCTGTGTCGCATTTGGCATAAATGCAGAGATATATTCATCATCTGCGCGGTAGTAGTCATTTACATAGACCACCACAAAAATCACAAGAGCCAAAAGCACGGCTACAATACACGAAATAATTATTAATTTTGTTTTGTTATTCTTATTTTCGCTCATTTTGTCCTTCTTTCTCGTTTGAGGTTTTCTGTGGTCAACAAAAATTTTGCAACGCCATCATTTTCATTGCTTTCTATGACACTTGTCGCTATATTTTTAAGTTCTTCATGTGCGTTTTCCGTCGCGTAAAGTTCGTTCGCCACATCGAGCATAGACATATCATTAACCCCGTCACCGAAACAAACAATTTTGTTGCAACCAAGCATTTTTGAAACTATTCTTATCGCGTTTGCCTTTGTTGCTTCTCGTGGCATAATTTCAAGCCACCATTCCTTTGTATATGCGTCTTTATAAAGTACACATTGAAAATGCTTTTTAAATTCGTCATAAAGTGGTGCGAGTTTTTCGTACTCGTCAATACAAGTTATATGAAAAATCTTGCCCTGTGTGAGTTTTTCACTCGTCGTTGGATTTTTTCTTTCGTCATTTGGGTGGTCGTCATTAAAAGCGTTAATTCCTTTTGTAACCTTGTCTTCTCTGTAAGAAAAATACTCTTTTCCATCAACAAATGAATACACCAAGGGGTAAACTTCTTGCTTTTGTAAATAATCAACTACTTTCTTTATTTCACCTTGGTTAAACGAATTTGAATAAATAATCTTTCCGTTTGGCTCGGCTATGAATGTTCCGTTATACAAGATGATAGGAATTTTTGGGTTTATTCCCTTTGAGACCTCTGACGCTGTGCGATACGAACGCGCTGTCGCATAGGTGAAAAGCCCACCCCTGTCGATAAATTCGCCTATAATCTTTGCAGAAAAAGGTGATATGGTCTTGTCGTTTCTTAAAAGTGTGCCGTCAAGGTCCGACACATATAAAATTTTATCTTCCATCTGCGCCGTCCTTTATATCTTTCGTAGCACACACTGCCATTTTATGAATGTTTGAAGTTATAAATTGGTTTTATGATTTTTTCAATCTCCACAGTGTCGCCGATAAGTTCCACGATTTCGTCCATTGGTTTATAAGCCATTGGGGACTCGTCGATTGTGCCAACACAAACACTCGTTGTGTATATTCCTTCCATACTCTTTTTATACTCGTCCTCTGTGAAAAGTTCCTTCGCCATAGTTCGTGATACAAGTCGTCCTGCACCATGTGGCGCTGAATAGTTCCAGTCGGGATTGCCTTTACCTATGGCAACGATACAACCATCACGCATATTCAAAGGAATAAGCACACGTTGTCCAAGATGTGCAGGGATTGCCCCTTTACGCACATAGCCTTCGTCGTCTATAAAGTTGTGAACTGTTTCAAAACTTTGTGCTTGACAAATCCCTAAGTGATTCATAATTTCCTTCGCTATGTTCGCACGGTTTTGGGTTGCAAACTTTTGACAAATACGCATATCGTGCAAGTATGCCTCACACTCAGCGCCTTCAAAATAGCAAAGTTGCATAGGTGATTTTGTCCTTGCAGAATACTTTTCAGTAACCTTTTCAAGTTCTGCATCAAGGTCTTCGACCCTGCCCTGTGCCATCAATCTATCGTGAACCTCTTGGCGCTCTTTATCTGCCGAATGTTTGCATGCCTCTATCGCTTTCTTTTGATAGAGATTGGCAACTTGTAAGCCGAGATTTCTTGAACCCGTGTGAATAATCAAGTAAATATTGCCCTCATCATCTTTGTCAAGTTCTATAAAATGGTTTCCACCACCAAGAGTTCCAAGTGAACGATAAACTCTGTCAACATCTTGAAGTTCATTGTAGCACAAAAGTTGCTCTATCAAATCCGTTTGTTGATACTTTTTATGAAGTGTTGTTCCCGAGGGTATGTTTTTTCTAATGAACTTGTCAAGTTCCACAAGGTCAACCTCTATTTTCCCAAGGCATACTGTAAGCATACCACAGCCGATATCTACGCCTATTACATTTGGAATGACCTTGTCGCTAAGTTTCGCTGTGAATCCAACCACACAACCCTTGCCCACGTGAACATCAGGCATTATTCTAACAACGGAGTCGGCAAAAGGGGGCGTCGCAAGCAGTGTATAAATCTGATTTATAGCATTAGGTCCTACTGTTTGTGTAAAAATTTTAAGATCGTAACTCATATATTTTCCTCCTTTTGATTTTGTTGTGCAGGTGGATTAATATTACTATATTTTTTGGTTTTTGTTGTCGCAAATTAAAGGACAAAATCTGCCCGTTTGAGCAGATTTTGTTTAGTGGGTAGATTTAAGCATATCAAACACACCAGAAGCCGTAAATACACGGCTTCTGGCGGGGGTGGGTCTTTACCTACTAATTTTATTTCTTTGCGTATTTTTTGAAAATCGCATCGATTTCATCGCCTTTTAAGTAGTTCTTTGCAAGCAATACTTTTACCATTTCGTCAATAGCAACTTTGTTTTCGCTGATTTGTCGAATTGCGATATCAAGTTGTTCTTTGAGAATCTCGTTTATTCTGCCTCTCACAACACTGTTGTATTCTGCATCGCCATCAAGTGCAAGAGATGATGAAAGTCCAAGTTTTTCATCCATGCCATAAATGCAAATCATATCGTGTGCCACAGAAGTTGCGCTCTTTAAGTCGCCACTTGCTCCTGTCGAAACACCTGCCTCGGTTCCATAATATGCAATTTCCGCGCCTCTGCCACCAAGTGAGCCTCTTATACGGTTTAAAAGGTCTTGTCTTGAATATGTAGCCTTGTTTTCATCATTGAATTGCATATACCCGCCGTGGTCGCCTCTTGCAACTATGGTTACATAACTTGGAACATTTCCACAAAGCCAATAGATAAGTGCGTGACCTGCCTCGTGTCTTGCGGTCTTTTCAAGTGAATCTTTTGACCAGAGTTTTTTCTCTCCACCATTAAAGGTTTCAAATGCGTCTTCAAACTCTTTGTCGCCAATTACGCCATCTGTCATAATCGCGTTTCTGAGAGCGAATTCAATTACGGATTCAAGGTCTGCAAGACTCATTCCAGACGAACGTGTCGCTATGCTCTCAACCTCGCTTTTTGAGATTGTGATTACAGGGTATTTTTCAAGTTTCATTTCAAGATAGCGCTGTCTTTCTTCTTTGTTAGGCAAATCAACAAGAATTTTTCTATCAAATCTTCTAAGAAGCGCAGGGTCAAGACTTACTCCTTGCTTAGGGTCTGTGTTGAAGTTTGTCGCTGACAAGATAAACACAGGCTTTGATGTGTCAGTGTTAAATCCGTCCATTTCTGTAAGGAACGCTGTAAGAGTTGCACTCTCTGCGTTTGTTGAACTTGTATTCGCATTTCTATCTTTTGCGATTGCATCAATTTCATCAATGAACACAACTGTTGGCGCGTACTTTCTTGCAGATGCGAAAAGGTGGTGAACTGTTTCTGCGCCTTCGCCTACAAATCGTTTCAAGAAAGAGTTTCCGTCAACAGGCATAAATGTAACATCGCTCTCGCCAGCCATCGCCTTTGCGAGCAAAGTTTTACCAGTACCAGGAGGGCCATAAAGCAAAACTCCTCTTGGCGCACGAACACCTTTTTTCATAAACGCTTTTGGGTCTTTTAAATACTCAACGAAGTATTTAAGTTCCCTTTTTGCATCTTCCGCTCCGATTACATCGTCAAATCTAACCTTAGGTTTTGTTGTTCCTTCTAAGATATCGCCCGAATCGTCTGCGTCAGGGGCAAGTGAAAGAGAGAAACCAAACAAATCAATTTCAGCGGTTTTTCCATCAGGCGAAAGTGATTGTGATGTTTTAAACGACATAACCTTATTTTCGCTTGCGAGTTTTATCATATTACCTTGTCTATATGCTTCTTCGCAAACTGCGAGAATTGATTTGTCAAGCGCACCTTTTCTCTTTCCGTTTACAGTGATAATATCTCTTACTCCCATTTTTGCAAATGAGAAAAGTTCTTCTCCACTTATATCATTTTCATCTCTTTGTATCAAATAAACAGGAAGTGCGTGCTTTTCTACAACATACGCCAAAAATTCCTGTCCAGCAGAGTCAATATCTTCTGCGTTCAAAAGTTTCTTGCTTTGGTTTTTAAGTCCACAGGCAATATCACAAAATACTGCACAAATATGGTTTTCCAAAAGTACCTTTTTCGCCTCGTCAAGAGAACTTGTAAAGTGAGATTTTACACTTGTCACTTTTGTTGCGATATCGCTTGCAAATTTACCCTCTGCAAAAACAAGAATTTCATTTCCCTTGGAGTTTTCAAACATTGACCTGATATTCTCGTCATTTGGAATTTCCGCGTTGATTGTAATGTTTTTAACGCCTTCGAGTTTTTTGGGGTCAATAAGTCTAAAAAGTTCGTAAAGTTCATCGTGGAAGAAATTGTTCGCTCTTCCTTTTATCGCACGGGCGTCCGCTTTTCCACCCTCTGCCATCATAATTGCAGTTGGAACTTTCGGGTCAAGAGTAATTGGGGTTTTCATACTCTTGTTAAAATCTTTTATGTTCTTTTCAAGTTCGTTTTTAGCAATTTCAAGAAGTGAATTTGCGCCAAGGTGATTGAACATAACGATGTTTCCACCTGCGAAACGAGAGCAAATAGGCGCAGGGAAAAGTGGCTCTCCACTTGGGCCTTTATCAGTTGACAATGCTTTTAAGATTTGTTTGTTTGGAAGTGTCGAAAGGTTTGATATCGACAAATCATCATACAAATTCTTACCAGCATTTGTAGTCATAATTATGATTGCATCAGCGAAGGAAACTTCCTCGTCTGTAAAGTTATCTCTTACTCGTCCTGCGTCAAGAATTTGCAAGAAAAGGTGAATTACATTTACATGCGCCTTTTCTATTTCATCAAACAAAAGAACGCACTTTGGATTTTTAGAAACAAAACTTGTTACATTTCCTGCTTTTGCGTTTTTATAAACCTTATCAGAGCCACAAAATTCAAGATTTGCTTCTTTTTCGGAGTATTCGCTCATATCAAATCTTGCAAACGGAAGTTTCAAAAGTCCTGCAACAGTCTCGGAAAGAAAAGTTTTTCCTGTGCCAGGAGGGCCTGCAAAAAGAAATGTCGCTTTTGGCTTTGTCTTGTCTTTTCTTATTTTATGTGCAAGTTGAGAGTGGAAATAGCCTGTAATAAACACATTTACTGCATGGTTTTGACCAAAAACTCTTTCAAGAATAGATGCCTTTAATTTCTTCGCTTCTTGAACGAGTGCAGAAACGCCCTCTGGGGCTTGTTCCTTTTCTTCGCTTGGAACGAGTTTGAAATCTTCAAAATCTGCAAAAACATCTTCGACAGTTAAAGATTCTGTATCGTCTGTGGAAGTTGAGGTCACCGTTTCCTTTTGACCGAGCAAGTGTTTCTTTATCGCAGGAGTTGGATTATCTATCATAACCTGTGCCAAAACATCAGCGGTTATTTCTCCAAGTTCCTCTTTTCTTATGCGCTTTTCAGCCTCGGCAAAAGTGCTTTTCAAATTCCTTTGCTCCTTACTTACTGTGCCAAGATAAGAAGCACCTTGCTTAACAAGTGTGGTAATATCAAAAAGTACCATGTCCCAAAAACTTGTATATTTTGACATTACTTGTTTAAGGCTTTCAACCTCTTCCATAGCCTCTTGGTCTTCGCGTATCGCGCGAGGCAACATATCAAAATAATAATCCGAAAGAACTTCAAGAGTTCCCACCATAAGCAAGTCAACAGGAATGTCTGTAAGAGTCTTTATTTCCTCTTTACGAGCCAAGGCGTTGCCTATTATTTGTTGTACAATAACACTGTTTTCCAAAACAATATCTCCTTAAAATCTAATAATGTGAGGGCTTTAAAAATCCTTAGACTGAACCAATCTCGAAAGTTTGCTATATGGTTTCAAGTCCGTGTGAAGTTTATCTATATTCTTCGCTTTTGGCTTTTTATCTGTATAAACATAGCCTTCTGCGCGCATAAAGGTGTTCCAGCGAGCGTGTTCAAGCACTTTCTTTTCGTTTCCCGTCATTACATAGCCGAGATTTTTAAGCATTTGATTATGTACCGCTCTTGAAATAGAAGCCCTTCTGTAATACTCATAGCAACTGTAATTTTGCTTGTCTGTTTCAATTTGCACTTTCGCATCTTCAACATCTTTTTTCGCCTTTTCAAGCCTTGCAGAAGTTACGATAGAATCAGTTGTTTCTCTGAGCCATTTTTTAGCGCTATTAATAATATATTTTCCATACTCGCTAATGTTAGTGTTCAAAACAATGGCGTCAATTTGAGCGCAAAGTTTTTCATCAACTTCTGCAAAGACCTCGTCTTCCCTCTCGGTTCTAAGGCGAGTTTTTATACTTTCTATCATTTGAGAAGCATTTTCTTTAAGAGCCTCAATTTGTGCGCTTACTTTTTCTTTATCATTCAAATCGAGCAACTCATATGTTCTTTCAATAAGCAAGCGAGCGCAATTTTGAGCATTTACATAACTCGTTTCAGGGTTTGCGTTTTGAAGGCGTCTTAACCATGTTTTCTTTTCAGCAAAGCCGTTTGTTGCCCAGAACATATGATATGGCTCTGCGCCTTTTTCAAGGGCTGAATTTTCTACATTTCGAAGTGAATATACACTCTTTATGTCACCAATGAAATCTATTCCGTATTCTTGACCACCTTGACATTTAAGTCCACCACTATAATTGAACGTTTCTGTCTTTCTCGTGCTATAAACAACAGCGCAAATTTTAGGCACTTTTGCCCCACCATTCGCCTCGATTCTGCCGAACCATTTTCTCATGTCCATAGCGGCTTTTACATTGAGTTCATCATCACCAAGTGCAGCAAAAGCGATATCCACCTTACCAATTTCTTTGATTTTGTCCTCAAAGTCACTTCCATTTACATCTATGCCAGAGTGAATTTCAATGGTATAACGCGCATCTCCCTCTCTGAACTTTCCACTGTATTCCAAAAGTTCAGGGAATTGCGATTTAAATTTTTGTTTCGTGTTCTGCTCTTTATCAATTATATGTACTATCGGATTGCAGTTTGGGAGTTGAGATGTCCAACAAATAGTTTTAAGAAGTTCTGTACCAAATGCACCTGCACCGACAATAAGAACCCTTACGTCTTTCATCTGAGACTTTGCTTCAACAGATGACGCCCTTAGACTGTATTGCTTTATTGAACTGAGAGAAGATGCATAGAGTTTTTGCGTTTTTAATTCTTTCCTTAATTTTGCAACGCGACAAATCTTTTTCCATCTTATAAGTTTCTTTGACTTTGTAAAGAGTCTTATTTTTTTATTGCCTTGACGCTTAATCGCCTTAAAAAACGGTCTTTTTGCTACACTTTGTGAATTTATTCTGTCACTTGTCGGCAATATCTTACAATAGTCTTGCATTGTATTTATTGCAAGATTTTTGGTAACATCTATTCTGCGTACCTTAAATGATTTTTGAGCCTTACCAAGAGGTCTTTCCTTGTTCACAGCGTCAAGAAGCGCCTCACTGTCAGAAGCGGTTGAAAATACATAAAATTCAGCCACTGATTCGGGATGAAGTTCAGTTCTGCAACGGTCAATCAAATTGATTGCTTGCTTTATGTTTTCTTCCTCGTTCATACCTATAAAGAAAAATTTACGAAGTTTCTTTCTTTTGAAGAACAAAACAGGGCGTATGCCTGCTGAGGAAATATCTTTTCTAAAACAAATTGCTCCAAGTCTTTGAGCGCGAGAAATAAGTTCGTGATATTCCTCTCCGTGTTCATCGAACACTTCAAAAAACACTATCATGCTTTTTCTATATTTTTTCGATGCGCGAATATCTCTTGCCAAAGAAATGGACTGAGGGTTTAACTCAGACATATAGATTATAGTCTTTGAAAACCTTATGAATGACAAAATATGCGCCCATGCATCTTTAACAAAGGACAAAACAAATCCGGCGGTCATTACAGGTGCTACAACGAACATAACAACTGCATAAGCCTCAAACACTTTTGCCAAAACACCATTTATTGCGTACCAACTGTTAAAATACTCTTGAATAATTGAAAAGTCAGCATCTACAACGAACATGCGAATGGTATTGTGAATTGATAAGAAAATTGTTTTAAGGGCGTTTCTGCCTTCAAGTGTGTCGTATATAGGAACAAACATAAAAAACATTCCTATGCTGAACAATATAAGAAAGGTATGAAATGGAGAAAGACCGCTTACCCGTCTGTCTTTTGAAAAAGCCCTGTATGAATTGCCCGCTACATATCTTACCCCGAACAAAATCACACCCAAAAGAGCGCACGCCATTGAGGTGTACACAGAAATTTGATGAATATGTGTTATCAATGTCAAAGCAAGTGACGACACAAACGCAAGTGTCATAAAAGCCACAAGCGCCGAGTATATTCTATTGTTTTTTAATGTCTTAATTCTCTTTTTCATTCTCTTTTTCCACGCCTTAAATTATAAAATAAATAACTTATAAATTAATTCTATCATTTTTTAACTATGTTGTCAATAACATATATGACTGACAAAAACAAAAAGCGCGATTTGAAAATCGCGCTTTTGATAATTTAGGGGTAAGTTTCAAGCAAGAAATCATAACTGTTTTCAATGAAGGTTCTTGTGAACTCAACTTGTTCTTCCCAAGTGTCAAGTTCAATAATATATGCAGGGTCCCATACATATTTGCCTAAGATATCCCATTTCTCAAAATTTAATTTGATAGAATCATCCATTGAGTACGCATAGGCATAGCAGTCGTCAAGTGTCGATTTAATTATAGATTCTTTCGTTCTCAACTCATTGGAAACGAGGGTGCGAAATTCCTCAAACGACATAAGTCCATTGAACCAAGGATTCGTTTCTTTTGCCCACAAATAATCGTATCTTTGGCAGACATTTCCTTTGTGACTTACATTTCCACAACACATATCAAAATCCCACACAGGTCCACAAATAAGTTTGCCTCCTGCATCTTTATGCATGTAGAAACTTGAATAATCAACATCTGGATTTTTGAAAAGTTCAAAAACGATATATGCTTGTGCAAACGATTCCACATCCATAAGTTCCTTGACTTTTTCATAGTCCGTTCCGTTCAGTGCATTTAGGCAATCTTCCAAATATTTGCGAATGTACTCTCTGCGCTCTGCGGACCTTCCTATATTATCAGGAGATTTGATAGAATATTTTCTGTCTTTATTGAGGCTATCAGGCACAGCCACACAAGTTCCATCTGCCCAACCATCCATTTCCACAAGATAGCCTGTATCGACAGTTGCAGAATCCTCGTCAATCTCAACGCGATTTTCGTTCACCTCCACTTGCTCACAAAGCAAGTAAACGCCGTTGTATTCTCCATTCAAATAAACTTCAACCAAACGACAATCTGGTGTGCTTCCCAAGGTCGAGAACTGTTTTGCAACTTCAAAAACGAGATAGTTTCTTATAAGGCTTTTATCAATATGGTTTGCCAAAAGCACCCAATCTTTGCCCATACCCATACCGAAAAAGTCTTGTTTGCCTTCAAACTTTATTTTATAAGGTTTTTTCGGAAAATTTTTCCAAGTGGAGTTTCCTCTTCCTCTGATTTGTGCTTCTTTTTCGAACACATGGTTCGTTCCTTCGGGGTCGTATGCATTAATTACACAATTAATATAAAAGGCCTTGGAGGTAATATCTGCCCCACCCTGTGTGTCAATATTAACGATAGGAAGACCACTGCTTTCTCTAACAAAATATGCCTTCATATAAACATCGCTCGTTACAATGAAGTCCTGCTTAGCCTCAGTTGAACCATTGCTCCAACAAATAAACTTATAGCCCGCATTTGGTTTTGCAACAACGGCAAAAATATAGTCACCTTCGTTTACAGTTTGCTCTGTATCGCCAGATATTGAGCCGTATTTTTCATTACATAAAAACTCTACTTTATAGTATTTTTTAAAGATTGCTGTATATGTAACATCTTCCTCGGCTATATCGCTTCTTTTTGCGCTTGATTTTTTATCGTCCCAGCCGACGAAATTGTAGCCTTCCTTAGCGATTGCCTCAACAAGAGAGGTGTCGTCACCATATGCTATTTCTTGCGACGTTTCTCCAACGATTGCGCCACCCTCTGTCGCTAAATACTCTATTTTCACCTTGTTTGAAAGGATTGCACTAACTGTTTTATCTCCTTCAACTAAATCGGTTCTGGAAATGGTTTTTACTCCGTCACTCCAACCAAGAAAGCGATAACCTTCCTTTGGCTTTACTGTAACCTCCGTGGTTGTTTTTCCCACTTCAAGTTTTTGAGTAGTCGCGCCTTCAATTATCGCTCCCTCAACGCATTCGTAATTAATAGTTCCATATTGTATTTTTTCAAAATTTGCGGTAAAAACTGCGCTGGAAGAGAGAATGTCAAATCGAGAAGTTTCCATTTTTCCATCACTCCAACCAACAAATCGATAACCTTCGTTTGTGATTGCCATTACAAAATCAAATGTAACACTCTGCCCATCTTCCGCCTCTTTTGTTTGAGTCGCTTTTCCTACTATACTTCCACCCTCTGTGGCTCTGTATTCAACAGTTATTTCATCTGAGCCACAAGAGCAAAAGAGCAACACAAGTATCAATATTGACACTAACAATATAATCGGTTTTTTCATTTTTCACCTATTCTCACAGTTAAAACTGCGCATAAATATCTTTTAACGCAGGGTAAATTTGCTTGAATACATTATATTTCTTGTTATACATTTCAACAAGTTTTTCGTTTGGCAAAATGCTGTCTTTTATCTTTATAAGTTTTTCTGTTGCTTCATCAAGTGAGGCATATTCACCGCAACCGACCATCGCCAAAATAGCGCCACCATATGACGGTCCTTCCTCTGTTTGAGGTCTTTGAATTTCAATTCCAAGGACATTTGCGACAACGGTGCGCCAAATTTCGTTCTTCGCTCCACCACCACAAATAAGGCTTCTTTCAATCTTCACGCCACTCGCTTTTGCAACTTCAATACAGTCACGAAGCGCAAATGCAACGCCCTCCATTATAGCAAGGAGCATATGCTTTCTTGTAGTATAAGGACGCATTCCAACAAACGCACCCCTTGCTCCTGTATCATTGTGAGGACTTCTCTCTCCCATAAGATACGGAAGGAAGTAAACCTCGTTTTCATTTAACAAGTTGAAAAGTCCTTTTTGCTCTCCCGTATAGTCGTCGCTTTCAAGAATGTTTTCCATCCACCATTTATTACAAGAGGCAGCGGAGAGAATACAACCCATCAAATGGTATTTTCCGTTTGCGTGACAAAAACTATGAAGCGAGTTGTTTTCATCAACAGAAAAATTATCTTTTGATATAAACACAGTACCACTTGTTCCAAGAGAAATGTTACAAGAACCATCTTTTATTGTTCCCGTGCCAACAGCGGCTGCCGCATTGTCTCCTGCGCCTGCACAAACTACAACACTTTCATCAAGTCCGATTTTGCTTGCAATCTCGTGCTTGATTTTTCCAACAGGTTCATAAGACTCATATAATTTGGGCAACCACTCTTTCTTTACATGGCAAACATTTGCCATTTCTTCGCTCCAACATTTGTTTTTAACATCTAAAAGGAGCATTCCAGACGCATCAGAATAATCTGTCGAATGAACGCCTGTAAGCACATACGCTATATAATCCTTTGGGAGCATTATTTTGCTGATTTTTTTAAAATTCTCAGGCTCGTTCTCTTGAACCCACAAAATTTTTGACGCTGTAAAGCCAGCGAACGAAATGTTTGCGGTATATTCTGATATTGTTTTTTTGCCGACTTCTTCGTTCAATCTATCGCTTTGTGCTTGTGTTCTTCCATCGTTCCACAAAAGTGCAGGACGAATTACATTGTCGTCTTTATCAAGCATAACAAGTCCGTGCATTTGTCCACCAAAAGAAATGCCTTTCACGCTTGATTTATATTGACCTTCAAGAAGTTCCCCGAGTCCTTTTATTGTTTGAGTAGCCCAATCCGTAGGATTTTGCTCGCTCCAACCACTTTGTGGGTATGAAATTGGGTATTCTTTGCTTACACTGTTTAAAATTTTTCCATCAGCATCAACGAGCAATATTTTTACTGATGAAGTGCCGAGGTCTATTCCTATATAAGTGTTCATTTTTACTCCCTTTCGTAAACACACATCAAAATATGTATGTTCCTTTTTCAATTTTGTGTTCTTTTCCGTCGATCATAACAGTTGTTTCGCTTGGAGTTGTGATTTCATATCTAAACGAATCTCCCTCTTTGTACCAAGCCGAGGACAATGTTCCGTATCTTGTTTCAATTTTAGCACTGAGCCAATCAAGTTTTTCAGTTGGATTTGGCGCTATAACAATTTTTTCAAATCCTGGGTATTCTTCGACAGTCTGTATACCGCAAGCAACCCCATAAACCCAATCTGCAACGCTTCCGTAGGCATAATGGTTAAATGAGTTCATATCTTTCGACCAAAACTCTCCCTTGTCATTAATTCCATCCCAATGCTCCCAAACGGTTGTCGCCCCTTGCTTTACAGAGTAGAGCCAAGATGGATATTTTTCTTGAAGCAAAAGGTCATATGCAAGGTCTATATAACCATTTTGAGAGAGTGCGTGCAAAAGATATGGAGTTCCAACAAAGCCTGTTTTGAGTCGTTTACCATTTTCCTCTATCATTGTTGCAAGTTTTTTTGCAACCTTTGCCTTATCGTCTGTAAGTCCAAAATAAAGAGCCAATACACACTCTGTCTGTGTATTATATTCTGTGAAGGTTTTCTTCGCTTTATTTATAATTCTTTCATAAAGTTTTTCGTATTTTGAAACATTTTTGCCAAGAACTTTTCCTGCTTTCACGACAAGACTTGTTGAATAAGCATAGAATGCAGTTCCTATGATATCAAAATTTGACGAACCAACATAACTTCCGACAGGCGCATCAAGTCCGAGCCAGTCACCAAAATGCCAACAACCATACCATAGGTCTTTTTTCTTTGTGATTTTGCCAATTTCGCTAACATATGTGCACATAGATTTAAATTGCTTTTTCAAAATGTCGCGATTTCCATAGGTGAGATAAATTTGCCAAGGACAAACAGTTGACGCGTCACTCCAAGCAGCGGTTGAACTTCCTGGTCTGTTGTGAACCTGTGGCACAACAAAAGGAATAAGCCCTTCTCTTTGTTGTTCGAGCCAAAGGTCAGCAAGCCATTTTTCAAAGAACTTTTCAACATCATAGTTATAAGATGCCGTTTTCACAAACACTTGTGCATCGCCAGTCCAGCCAAGTCTTTCGTCTCTTTGAGGGCAGTCGGTAGGAATGTCAAGGAAATTGCCCTTTTGTCCCCAAATTATATTTTTGAAGAGTTTATTCAGAAGTGGGCTTGACGAATCAAGGTAACCTGTTCGCTTGATATCGGAATGAACTACAATCGCCTTCACGCTATCAAGAGTGAGTTCGCAAGGGAAAGAATTAACTCTTACATATCTAAATCCCCAAAATGCAAGTTTTGGCTTGTAATTTTGACGTCCGTCTTTACAAATATACTCAAATTCTGCCTTTGCACTTCTGTAATTTTCAGTGTAGAAATTGCCGTCCTTATCAAGAACTTCTGCAAAAGAAAACGATACGCGCTCGCCTTTTTTAGCCACGAGGTCAATTTCAAAATAGCCCGTGAGATTTTGGTTGAAGTCAATTACGACCTCGCCTTTTGGCGTCGTGAAAATTCGGTGAGCATGAAGTGTGTCTTGCTCAATTATCTTTTCGCCTTGTTGTTTTATGATTTCAACAAATGAACAATCTTGCAGTGCAACAGCGCCAAACTTTTCTTCAAAATTCGCATCATAATGCTCTCCGTCATAAATATCGGACATAGTTATTTTGCTGAGCGAACACTCCCAAGTATCATCTGATACAAGAATCTTTTTTTCTCCGTTTTGAAATTTAATTTCAAGTTCGCAAATAAAGGCGGGGTGAGTGCCTTTTAACTCTTTTCGATTGCGTTCATTAATTCTTCCTTTATACCATCCAGAGCCAATGGTTACTCTCAATTCGTTCTCGTTTGAGATAAGGTTTGTAACATCGTATTCTTGAAGTTGAACTCTTTTATAAAAAGTCCAACCTGGCGCAAAAATAAAATCGCCTATTCTTTGTCCACCAAGTTCTGCAAAGTAGCAACCAAGAGAGGTTATTTTAAGAATCGCTTTTTTTATTTTCCCTTGTGTGTCAAATTTCTTTCTGAACACAGGGCATACAGTTTCATCATCGTATTGTGGGTATGTAATCCATTTTGAGTTTTCAAGTAACATGTGTCTACCTCATATGCCTATATATATTCGTTTATTTTATTCTACCATTAAATATCTCTTATGTCAACAAAAAGACTGCACGAATGCAGTCTTTAAAAATTATTCCCAGTAACCCAAGCCTTCTTTTGGCTTTGAAATCACTGTTATTTGGTCATTTTCGAACACTTCCCTCGCGTTTTTAGCAAAATCCTCGCAAGTTAAGTCACGCTCTCTTATGATTGTTTTTGGACATTTGAAGTCAATTTCATAAAGCCAAGGTCCATTGTAGCCAACCTTTTCGAGGTCGGAAAGCATTTTTTGCCAGTCGATTTTACCCTCACCAGGTAGCCAGTGACGCTCGTTGACATAATCGTAATCCGATATATGAGTTGTTATAATTTTGTCCCCGAGAGTGTCGATAAAATAGGAAAAGTCCTCGTTTAAAAGATGATTTGTGTCAAAACAAATTCTTAATTTTTCATGTGCGCTGATAAGTTCCGAAATGTCACTTGCACAATTTCCAAGGCAAGACCTCGGAAGGTCCTCAACCGCTATTGTTGCACCAAACTTTTCGGCAAAATCAGCAAGTTCAAAAAGGCTCTTTTTTGCCCTTTCCATTCTTTTTTCGCGGTCAGTTTCATCTATCGGTTCACCACTTGCGTGGACGATGAAATTCTTAATTCCTATTTTTGTCGCTTTTTCTATAACCTGTTTGCAATAAGAAACGCTATATTCGGCAAGTTTTTCGCTTGATATATCTATTTTCTCAAACGGAGCGAATGGAAGGTGAAAAGACCAGAGTTCAATGCCAAACTCCTTTGATAATGTGTCGATTAATTCAAAATTTATCTTCTCACATTGTTCGATACTTGACACGCTTATTTCTATGAGTTCAATGCCTGAGTCTTTAAACGATTTAAAAAGGTTTGCGCAAATTTCTTTGCTACAACTTGAAAGCCCTATTCTATACATAATTTTTCCTTTGCGTTTTTCTTTTATTTTATCACAATCTCTATGCCTGTGTCAATAAATACATCAGAAAAAGCACTCGATTTCGAGTGCTTTTGCTTGATTATTTTTCAACTTCGTATTCTTCAAAATCCTGATAGCCTTCCATTGGTGTTACTGTAATGTTAGCACCACGGTCTTTAAACTCAACTTTCATTGTAACAGTAGAAGTTGTCGCTTGTTCTTCAACTACCATATCAATTTTGAATGACATTTCATAGGTTTTTATGTAGCCATCTTTGTCGATAACGATTTTAATGTTTGCATTAGAAAGAGTCATTTCTTCGCCGTCAAGACCCGCTTCACCTAACGAACCCGCTGCATCAGCAAAAAGTTGATTAAATTGCTCGTTTGTAAGTTGAACGGTGATTTCCTTTGTTCCGTCGTCGTTCTTTACAAATCCTGCGCTTTCAAGAACTTCATCAGGCAAATCTTTTACGATTTCTTCAACATCTCCAACATAGTCATACTCATCGCCTGAGTCTTCAACTTTCATTTTATAACCATCTCCGTCGGAACTTACATATATCCAACTACCATCACTATAAACATCAGAGGTTGTGGTTGTGCCAAATACGGTTGTACTCATACTTGCTGAAAGAAGTGGGTTTTGAGTCTTTGCATTCTTAACTGCCATATCAATGGTCATAGGAACTGTAATTGTCATTCCACTCGTTGCCATATTAATATTAATTGTCATTTTAGCAGTATATGCATCAAGGTCTTCCATCTTTTTAACCGCTGAACTCAAAAGTTGAGCCTGCTCACTTTGTGTAGATGTTTCCTCGCTACTTGATTCTTCTTTGTCTTCTTCCTCACAAGAAACAAGTGCAAATGTTCCAAAAAGCATACATAGAACAAGTAATATTGATAAAATTTTCTTCATTGTTTTCTCCTTAATTAGTCATTTAGTTTTGCGAAATTCTTTCGCTATAATTAGTATAGCACAACCTCGTTTTTTTGTCAATGAACCTTTTTAAAAACTTAATTTATAAAAACTGTTGCTTATTTTAAAAATATATGATATACTAATACATATTTTTATTATATGAAGAGAGGTATTTATTTTGAACTGGGAACTTTTTGTTATGATTCTCTATTTCGTAGCAATGCTTGGAATAGGTGTTTTCTTCTTCATTCGTTCGAAAAGTACAACAGATAAGGATTACTTCCTTGGTGGAAGAAGTATGGGGCCTTGGGTTACCGCTATGAGCGCACAAGCGTCTGATATGAGTGCTTGGTTGCTTATGGGTCTTCCAGGAAGCATTCTTGCTTTCGGTCTTGGACAAGCGTGGATTGGTATTGGTCTTGCTATCGGTACTGCGCTCAACTGGATTCTTATCGCTAAAAGACTTCGCCGTTTTTCACAGGCTACAAACGATTCTATAACCGTACCACAATATTTGTCTAATCGTTTTGCTACAAAGAGTAAGGGGCTTCAAGTATCTTGTGCCGTGGTATTCCTCGTATGCTTTACTATTTATGTTGCATCGGCATTCGTTGCAGGAACAAACGTTTTCACATCTCTTTTCCCTGAAATCAAGAGATGGATTGCAATGCTTATCTTTGCTGCAATTCTTATCATTTACACATTCCTCGGTGGTTATAAAGCAGTTTGTTGGACCGACTTTTTCCAAGGACTTTTGATGCTCGTTGCTGTTTTGGCAGTTCCAATCATTATAGTTCTTACAAAAGACCTTGACTCATCAATTCTCTCACTCCCTGCTTTTGGCGCTGACGGAACAGTTTATAACTTCACAGGAAACCTTTTCAAGGCTGATTTCAGAGAAATCATTAGCGGTCTTGCTTGGGGACTTGGTTACTTTGGTATGCCTCATATTCTCGTTCGTTTTATGGGAATTAAGAAGGCATCTATGGTTAAAAAGTCAGCAATCGTTGCCATCACATGGGTTGTTATTGCACTTCTTGCAGTTATTCTTATCGCTGTATTCGGCAGAATGCTCATAGGTCAACAACTTCTTGCAACAGGCTCCCAAAGTATGGTATTTGTTGAACTTTCAAGAATGCTTTTCCCTGCTGCAATCACAGGTATTCTCCTTTCTGCAATTATCGCCGCTTCTATGTCAACTGCTGATAGCCAACTTCTCGTTGCATCTTCTTCATTTACTTCTGACATTTATAAACCTCTCATTCGCAAAGATGCAAGCGACAAAGAAACTCTTTGGGTTGGTCGTGGTGTAGTTATCATAATTGCTGTTGTCGCTTTCCTTATTGCAAGCGTTGGCGGACAAGGCGCGCAAGCGATTATGAACCTTGTTGAGTGTGCTTGGGCTGGATTTGGCTCTGCATTTGGCGCGGTAATCATTCTCTCACTCTTCTGGCGCAGATTTACTTACAAGGGCGCTCTTGCGGGTGTTATCACAGGTGCTGTGGTTGACCTTGTATTCCTTATGTTCTTTACCGACACTGCGACAACATTTATTCCTAACTACTCATTCTTCATTGATACAGGTATTTACGAAATCATTCCTGGCTTTATCGCAAGTATGATTGCCGCTGTTATTGTAACTCTTATCGACAAAGAACCTTCTAAGGAAGTTACCGACATTTACGACAATGCAATGGCTCTTTCTGACGACGACAAAGATGCAGAAGTTGTAAAAGAAGCATAATTCAAGCAAATAAAAAGACCTCGTT
>JAZSDJ010000192.1:0-2196 GCA_045531105.1 Eubacteriales bacterium
AAACATGCAAAAGCAGGTATTTTTTGCCTGCTTTTGTTTTTTATTTTTGCAAATAAAAAATATTTCTATAAAAAAGGTTTGCAATCATGAAAATAATATGATAGAATCAAAGTGTTAATTGGCTTTGTGAAAAGCGAAAATTAATTTTATTGAGGTGATAAATTATGAAAAGACTTTTTGTTGAACACGAAAAAAGGAGCATGACTTCTCTAAGTGGTGCTTGGAAGCGTCTTTTTGACGAGGATTGCAAAGGAGAGGAAAATGGCTGGCAAAACGGTTTACCAAGTGGCGAAACTGTAATTGTTCCATCTGTTTGGAACACCGAACTTGGTCATTTAATGTATGAAGGACTTGTTTGGTACGAGAAGAAATTCGACACAGCAGGTGGCACTATTCTTTTAGAGTTTGAAAGCGTTATGACAAAGGCGACCATTTGGCTTGATGGCGCAAAAATCGGTGAGCACTATGGCGCTTTCACTCAATTTGAGTTTATTGTAAATGATGTTTCATGTGGTGAGCACACTCTTGTTGTTCTTGCTGACAGCAGATTTGACAAAAATTCCTTTCCACAAAGATATACAGACTGGTTTAACTATGGTGGAATTGCAAGAGATGT
Organism: Eubacteriales bacterium; assembly: GCA_045531105.1. Lineage (GTDB taxonomy): Bacteria > Bacillota > Clostridia > Oscillospirales > CAG-272 > RGIG2000. Next base: position 617 of record JAZSDJ010000192.1, read on the forward strand.
TTTTGCACATGAACTTCGCGGTATTTGTATTCTTACGAATCACATTGTTTACGAGTTATCAAGTGATTTAAAGGCGACTAATGTTTGCGCCGAACTTGAACTTTACAACGCAGACAAAAATCCTGTTTCTTCAAATATCATAGTAAGTGTTGGAGATTTTACCATTTTCAACGACAAAATTTCTTTGAATGGTTACGAAAAGAAAACTATAAAAACTCCTTTTATGAAACTTGAAAATATTGAGATTTGGGATACATCTTCGCCTAAATTATACACAGTTAAGGCTTCAACTGATACAGACGACCTTATTGACAAGGTTGGTTTTAGAAAAGTTGAGGTTAAAGGAAATGACATTTTGCTCAACGGAAAAAGTATTGAACTTCTTGGCGTAAATAGACACGACGAGCATCCTGAATTTGGCTTTGCCTTCCCTGCTCAACTCATGAAAAAGGACCTTGATTTGATTTGCGACCTTGGTTGTAACACAATAAGAGGCTCACACTATCCTAATTCAAGAATTTTCATGGACATGCTTGACGAAAGAGGTATTCTTTTCTGGTGCGAGATTCCTATGTGGGGTTGTGGTTTTAGCGAGGAATCCTTGAAGAATGAGACTCTTATGGAAAGAGGCTTCAATATGCACAAGGAAATGGTTAAATACTACTACAACTATCCATCAATTATTATTTGGGGCATGCACAACGAAATCCCTACATACTCTCCAAACACACATCCTATCTCCGAAAAATGGAGCAAATTCTTGCGTGAAAATGGTGGAAATAGACTTATCACTCACGCTTCCTGTCATCCATTAAAGGACAATGATATGGATTTTGATGATATTATTTGTATCAACATGTATCACGGCTGGTACAGATATGGTGGATATAATGGAAATCTTGCTGACTGGGACAAGATGATTGAGCAGTTTGCAGAGCGCAGAGCCGAAAAGGGCTGGGAGAATAAACCTGTTATCATAAGCGAATATGGTGCTGGTGCATTGGCTGGCTTCCACTCTCATTTTGATACTGTTCGTTGGAGTGAGGAATATCAAAGAGATTTACTTGAATATACCTTGGAACTATTCCATAAAACAGATTATATCAAAGGAACATACATCTGGCAATTCTGCAATATCAGAACCTCTCCGTCCACCGACCTTAACCGTGTTCGCTATTTCAACAACAAGGGAATTCTTGATGAGTACAGAAATCCAAAGAGTGCTTATTTCAAGGTTAAGGAACTATATCACAAATATAGAAATCAATAATTTGGAGTAAATTATTCGCTTTTCCTTTGTCAAGAGGCGAAAAAGAAAAAACAATCTCAATAAAAACGGGCTTTTTGCCCGTTTTTTACTTTTAAAATAATATTTAAAAAAATCATTTTTAGTATTGACAAAATTCGATATTGGTATTACAATGGTTAAGGTTTTGTAAAATTAATATTTTTAAAAGGTTTTATATATGGAAATTTTATTTTGTTTATCGATTGCTTTATTTGCAGGTCTTTTACTTTCAAGGCTGGCAAAGGTTTTGAAACTTCCTGCTGTTACTGCATATCTTGTTGCAGGTATTCTT
>JAZSDJ010000053.1:0-2090 GCA_045531105.1 Eubacteriales bacterium
CTCCACAAAATAACCGCAAGAATTACAAGCGAAGTTGAGGGCATTAACCGTGTTCTCTACGACCTTACTCCAAAGCCAACTGGCACTATTGAGTGGGAATAATATAAGCTGAAAAGTGCCAGACAAATTTGTTCTCTTGAATCTAAAAATAATTTGTCTCTAACTTTTAAAAAATGAATAAAAAATAGCCTTGTAGATACATTTCTACGAGGCTTTTTCTTTTTCCCAAGGCACTCTGAATTATTACCATTCGATAGTGCCAATTGTCTTCGGAGTAAGTTCGTAGAGAACACGGTTAATGCCCTCAACTTCGCTTGTAATTCTTGCGGTTATTTTGTGGAGAAGTGGGTAAGGGATTTCTTCAATAGTTGCGCTCATTGCGTCAGTTGTATTAACGGCACGAATGATAGCGGGCCAACCTTCATAACGGCTTTCATCTTTTACGCCAACACTCTTGATATCAGGAATTGCAACGAAGTATTGCCATACTTTGAGGTTAAGACCAGCAAGGTCAAATTCCTCACGAAGAATAGCGTCAGCCTCACGAAGTGCGTGAAGTCTATCTCTTGTGATAGCGCCAAGACATCTAACGCCAAGTCCAGGACCTGGGAAAGGTTGACGGTCAACCATTTGAGCAGGCAAGCCAAGTGCTTTACCAACAACTCTTACTTCGTCTTTGAAAAGGAGTTTAATAGGCTCAACAAGTTCAAATTGAAGGTCATCAGGAAGACCACCAACATTGTGGTGTGACTTAACTGCTTTTTTGCCTTCCGCTTGTTTAAAACTTTCAAGAATATCAGGATAAATTGTACCTTGTGCAAGGAAGTCAACGCCTTCAAGTTTTCTTGCCTCTTCCTCAAAGATACGAATGAATTCGCCACCGATTATTTTTCTCTTTGTTTCAGGGTCGCTAACACCTGCAAGTTTGTCAAGATAACGGTCAGTTGCATCAATATAAACAAGGTTAGCATCAAGTTGTTTTCCAAACACTTCAATAACTTGTTCACTCTCACCCTTACGCATAAGGCCGTGATTTACGTGAACGCAAACGAGTTGCTTGCCGATTGCTTTGATAAGAAGTGCAGCGACAACGCTTGAATCGACACCGCCTGAAAGAGCAAGAAGAACTTTCTTATCTCCAACTTGCGCTTTGATTTCCTTTACTTGCTCATCAATAAAAGCATTAGCAAGTTCGATAGTTGTGATACGCTCCATTGTTTCTGGTCTGATATTTGAACTCATAATTTATCCTCCGATAATTGTTCGTTTTTGATAGAAATATTTTATCACAAGGTATTTTAAATATCAATAGAAAATAAGTATTTTTTTGAGATTTTTTGTAAATTTTTATAAAGCCTTGACAAAAGAATAAAACAAGAATATAATCATAATATAAAAATGAATAAAAATCTTCGGGGCAGGGTGAAATTCCCGATCGGCGGTAAAGTCCGCAAGCGACGAAAGTTGCAGATTTGGTTAAACTCCAAAACCGGCAGTAAAGTCTGAATGAAAGAGGATTTGCACAAGGTGCATATTGCTTTTCGTCGCCCTTATGGGCGATTTTTTGTTTGAAGATTTAAAGGAGTAATATGAATAAAGAGAAAAAATTCGACACACGGAAAATAGTAATGATAGGTGTGTTTTCAGCCCTTGCTTTTATAATGACTTGCCTTGGCAATTTAATACCTATAAAAGTCGCTGGCTTTTTGGATTATGACCCAAAAGATATAATCATAGTAATTGCGGGTTTTATATTAGGACCTGTGTCCACAATCATTATATCTGTAATCACCTCGCTTCTTGAATTTATCACCATTAGTACAACAGGAATTATAGGCTTTATAATGAATGTTATTTCGACAACTTTTTTTGCTTGTACCGCCTCAATAATTTATCAAAAGAAACGCACATTTGGTGGCGCAATTATTGGTCTTGTTAGTGGCGTTTTTGCGATGTGTATCGCTATGATGCTTTGGAATTATCTCATAACTCCACTTTATATGGCAGGGGCAACAAGAGAGATGGTCGCAAAGATGCTTCCAACTGTGTTTTTGCCATTTAATCTTGTGAAAGGCTCGCTTAACGCCTCG
>JAZSDJ010000259.1:0-2646 GCA_045531105.1 Eubacteriales bacterium
CGGCAATACCCATATGAGCAAGTCCTGCATTTTTCATAATTGCAGTAACATCGGCAAAGTCAAGGTTTACAAAACCAACGTTGTTGATAAGGTCAGAAATACTTTGAACGCCACGTTTGAGAACATCATCAGCGATTGCAAACGCATTCATAAGTGTTATTTTCTCTTCCGAAACCTCTTTAAGTCTTTCGTTAGGTATTACAACCAACGCATCAACATGCTTGGAGAGTTCGGTAATTCCAGCATCGGCTTGATTCATTCTACGGTTGCCTTCAAATTTAAAAGGCTTAGTAACAATTCCGACTGTAAGAATACCGAGTTCTTTTGATATTCTTGCAACAACTGGGGCTGCGCCAGTTCCTGTACCACCACCCATACCAGTTGCGATAAACACCATATCCGCTCCGATGAGTGCTTCTCTTATTTGTTCAGCACTCTCCTCCGCTGCACGAAGTCCCATTTGTGGGTTCGCGCCCGCTCCGTTACCTTTGGTAACTTCTTCACCTATGCAAAGTTTAACTGCTGCACCAGACTTCAAAAGTGCTGGGCGGTCAGTATTCACTGCGATAAATTGCACTCCTTTAACATTTGATGATATCATTCTATTTACTGCGTTGTTTCCGCCACCGCCTACTCCAACGACTCTTATATCTACACCTGAATCAAATTCATTATCAAGTTCAAAAGCCATTTTATTCCTCCGTTTTTTGTGTCCATTACTTTATATACATTTCTTATCTATATTATCATACAACATTTTATCATAATTTTCAAGGGTATTTTCAAAATAAATTTAATTTTGAGTCGCACGTCGAAAAAATGGCATAAATATATGTTGACAAAGCATTATTTTTGTTGTAAAATATACCAAGAAGAATATCAATGTCACTGTTTTCCCCTTGCTTTTATCATTTTTGATACTTCTTAACATGCACACTTGGCATGTTTTTTAAATTTTGAGGTATGTTTATGAAAAAATCAGTTTATCGAATTATAAAGCCTTTGATTATTTGTTCTGCTTTTAGTTTAGGCTATCTTTTTGCAGTATTTTTCAATTATGCTTTTATTTTCGAGAATAATGTTGCAGACTTTTTTGGTGAAGCGTGGTTAGTTTGTCTTGTCGGTTTTATTATCACCATCGGTGGCATTTTGGCCATGAGAATTCATCGTTATGCCTTCTCTTTCACAAGTCTTATTGAACTTTCTAAAATCTCGACTATTAATATAATCCTTTTTGTTTCGAATGTAATAATTTTTGCAACTCATGCAAATCCAACTCTCACAATTCAAGGTTGCGTTGGGCTTTGGCTTACAACTCAATTTATATTTTTCGTAATTTTGTTCTCTTATAGGTTTTTGAAATCTGGAATAAGATTTTACAAAAGAAGGGGACAAGCAAAAGGTCGTCGTACTCTTATCATAGGTGCTGGCGACGCTGGTGTGTCAATAGCGAAAGAACTTTTGAGTTCTTCGAAGATAAATTACGAACTTATAGGTTTTGTTGATAAAGACCCCATGAAACAACACGCGAGAATTTTAGGGTGTGAGGTTCTTGGATATGACAACGACATCAAGCAAATCGCACAGGACTATGACATTGAAACAATAATCATCGCTATCCCTTCGGCTGAGGCATCTGTTATCAAGCACCTCTCTTCTTTGTGCATCGAGGTTTGTAATGATGTTAAGACTTTACCTGGAATATATCAACTCATCAATGGACAAGTTTCCGTTCAACGACTTCGTAATGTTGATGTAAATGACCTTTTAGGGCGCGAGCCTGTTCAAACAAACATTGATGAAATTATCGGTTATATAAAAGACCAAGTTGTTATGGTTACAGGTGGTGGCGGTTCTATCGGTAGTGAACTTTGCAGACAAATTGCTCAACACAATCCAAAGCAACTCATAATTATTGATATTTATGAAAACAACGCTTACGAAATTGAGCAAGAACTAAAACAAAAATGCAACAACTTAAATCTTGTTACATTGATTGCTTCCGTTCGTGACAGTGTTCGTATGGACGATATTTTCAAAAAATACAAGCCTGATATTGTCTTCCACGCGGCGGCGCACAAACATGTTCCACTTATGGAAAACAGCCCTAATGAAGCGGTTAAAAACAACATTATCGGTACTTATAAAGTTGTAAAATGTGCCGACAAATATGGTGTCAAGAGATTTGTTCAAATTTCTACTGACAAAGCGGTCAATCCGACAAACATTATGGGTGCGACAAAGAGAGTTTGTGAAATGATTATTCAGCATTTTGCAAAGATTTCAAAAACCCGTTTTGTTGCTGTTAGATTTGGCAATGTTCTCGGTTCTAATGGTTCTGTGATTCCTCTTTTCAAAAAGCAAATTGAAGCAGGTGGACCTGTTACTGTAACCCACAAAGATATTATTCGTTATTTTATGACTATTCCTGAGGCTGTTAGTCTTGTTCTTCAAGCAGGCGCTTATGCAGAGGGTGGCGAAATATTCGTTCTCGATATGGGTGAGCAAGTAAGAATTTACGACCTTGCAAAAAACCTTATTCGTCTTTCCGGCTATGAACCTAACAAAGATATAAAAATCGAAATTACAGGTCTTCGCCCTGGTGAAAAACTTTACGAAGAAAGACTTATGGAAGAAGAAGGTCTT
>JAZSDJ010000033.1:0-15013 GCA_045531105.1 Eubacteriales bacterium
ACCGCTTGGCCTCCGACTTGTATGTCCATAAATGCAATAGACCTTATATGGCACGGCTTTAATATGCCTGTTTGGTTGAATTATAGATACAGTTTTATGTTATCTTTTGTAATTTTGATAATGGCTTACAAGGGATTTGAGGCTTTTGCTGATTTTGATTATAAAAATATTCTTCAAATCGGCGCTGGTCTTATGCTTTTACTTCTTGTGATACAAAAAACTGTTCTTTTGCCACGATATGATGGTGGAAATGAAACACCAATTATGCCTGACTATGAACTTGTTTGGATTTCGTTCGTATTTATCTTTGTGTATATGGTTGTTCTTTATTACAAGAAAAAAGAAACGGTCAAGCGAATTGCCTCGGGCGTCTTGCTTGGTATAGTTTTATTTGAGGCAGGTGTTAGTGCACTCATCAACTGGGGTGAGGAAGTGAATGATGTTGGTTGGGCTAAACGCTCTTCATATCGCGACTTCGTTGACAGAATTGAACCGAGCGTGGACAACCTTCTTGAAAAAGACACTTCTTTTTACAGGTTTGAAAAAGCGCTTTTCAGAAAACCTAACGAAAACTTCGCTCTTGATATAAGAGGACTTTCCTCATCAACTTCTACATTTAACAGGGGTGTTATGAACCTCATGAAAAAATGTGGTTTCTCTGCTCGTTCACACTGGAACAAATACATCGAGGGAAACGAAGTTGTTGATTCGATTTTTGGCGTAAAATATGTAATTTCTGACGAAACTGTTCCTGTTTCTAACCTTTATTCCCCTGTCGAGGGTGGAACTAATGGTCTTACTATTTATCAAAACCCTTACACCTTATCTCTTGCTTATTGTGTAGACGAAAGAATGAAGGATTTTGATGTTGACAAAGCAGGGCTTTCAAATCCGTATTCTTTCCTTGAATATTTTTGCGCGCAAATGACGGGCGTTGATGACACTATGCTCTTTACTACCTGTTCTTATATGAGTTCGGAGCGTGTAAACTGTTCAAAATACGGAAATGCTTTTGAACGCGCTGACGATGACCAAAAGGCTTCCTTCACTTACTCTGTTACCGCCTATGACTCGGGTAGCATTTATATGCTTATGAAGCCAGTTGGCAAAACTAATGCCGCAACTTACTATGTAAATGGAGTTGAGTCTGGCAAAGTGTTCGACGAAGAAAACAATCGTATTCACAATCTTGGCTCTTTTGAAAGAGGCGAAACGATTGAAGTGAAGGTCGAATTCAATTCTGATAAAGTAACTCTTGATGTTTCTGTTCCATTGTTTGTTCAACTTGAAAAGCCAATTTTCGAAAATGTTTTTAATGAATTGAAACAAGGCAATATGACTATTACCGATTATTCAAATACTCGTTTTGAGGGTTCTATCAAGGCAGAAGAAAACGAGATTGTTATGACAACTATTCCTTACGACAAATATTGGAAGGTTTTTGTTGATGGCGAAAGAGTTGAAACTTACGAGGTAGCCGACGCTTTACTTGCTTTTGACATAAGTGAAGGCGAACATACTATCAAGTTTAAATACAGTTCTACCATATTCAATGTTGGAATTATTGTAAGTCTCTTTGGACTTGCTTTATTTGTTGTCATGTGCGTGTTTGAGAAAAAATACAGACTAAAAATGGGTTTTGACAAAGACGAATGGGCTGACACGAGCGAAATTGAAGTGATTGAGCCTGTTGATTTAATTTATTCAGATAAAAAGGACGATAATTTATGATTTATCATGTTGACGGAACGCTTGACTACTGTGAAGTTGGTGGTTGCGTTATTGACTGCTGTGGTGTTGGCTACTGGCTTTCTATAAGCGATAACACATACAGCGAAATTTGCTCTCATGTTGGCGAGAGGGTTAAACTTTTTAGTTATTTACAAGTTCGCGAAGATGGTGTTGAACTGTTTGGTTTCAAAAATGCTGACGAACTTGGTGCATTTAAACTTTTGATTACCGTTTCGGGCGTTGGTCCAAAGGCTGGCATGGCCATTTTGTCTATGTTTACACCTGACAAACTTTATAGCGCTATTTGTTCAGAGGACACAAAGGCGATTTCCCGTGCTAATGGTATCGGCGCAAAGACTGCGGCAAGAGTCGTTTTGGAACTTCACGACAAGGTTTCAAAAATGTACTTTTCCTCCTCCGCTCCGATGTCTTCTGGCTCTGTTTTAGGCTCTGGAACTACTATTGTAAAGGGCAAAGGCAACCTTGGTGAAGCGCTTGACGCTCTTATCGTTCTCGGTTACGGAAGGAGTGAGGCGCAAAAGGCGCTTACTGGAATCGACCCAACGCTTGATGTCGAAAAAATCATTCCTATGGCTTTGGCTAAACTTATATGAGGTGTGATATATGATTGATGAAGTAGAATTTGACTATGAAAACCGAATGGTTTCAACTGAGGCTATCGGTGAAGATACTGAAAATGAAATAAGTCTTCGTCCAAAAGCGTTTGACGAGTACATCGGACAAGAAAAGGTTAAGGATTTGCTCAAAGTTTATATTGATGCGGCAAAAGGGAGAGGCGACGCGCTCGACCACGTTTTACTATATGGCCCTCCTGGTCTTGGTAAGACTACTCTTTCGGGCATTATTGCGACTGAAATGGGTGTAAACTTCCGTGTAACTTCTGGTCCTGCTATCGAAAAGCAAGGTGACCTTGCTGCGATACTTACCAACCTTGCGCCAGGTGATGTGCTTTTTATTGATGAAATTCATCGTCTTTCAAGAAACATTGAGGAGATTCTCTATCCTGCGATGGAGGACTATGTTCTTGATATTATTATCGGCAAAGGACCTGCGGCAAGAAGCATTCGTGTGCCACTTCCGAGATTTACTCTTGTTGGTGCAACCACGCGAGCAGGACAGTTGACAACCCCTTTGCGTGACCGTTTTGGTGTTCTTTTGAAACTTGAACTTTATACTCACGACGAACTCGCTACTATCGTTAAAAGAAGCGCTTCTTTGCTCGGTGTCGCCATTACTGATGAGGGTGCTTACGAAATTGCTTCCCGTTCTCGCGGTACTCCTCGTATTGCGAACAGACTTTTGAAACGTGTGCGTGACTATGCACAGGTAAAAGGTGATGGTCAAATCACCCTTGAAATGGCTAAACTTTCACTCTCCGCTCTTGAAATTGACGAACTTGGTCTTGATAATACAGACAGACATATGCTCGAAACCATTATCAAGTTTTATGATGGTGGACCTGTTGGTCTTGAAACGCTTTCCGCTACTATTGGTGAGGAAAGTATAACTATTGAAGATGTTTACGAGCCTTATCTTATGCAAATAGGATTTCTTAACAGAACCCCAAGAGGTAGATGCGTAACTCGCCTTGCTTATGAGCATCTTGGTATTCCTTACAACAGAGCGGGCACTACTATTCCAATTGATATTAAGGAGAATAAAAAATGAACAACTTTAAAGTGACATTATGTGATTACAAAAATATTAAATTCGAGATGGACTCACCATCTCCATCAGTTACTGTTGATGAGGTTGAGGCTCAAAAACAATACATTGCTGACGAATATGCTGAAATCATTTCTATTGATGGACCTTTGCAAAACGGACACACAAGTGTTATTGACTTTGTTGGTTCTGTTGATGGAGTTGAGTTTGACGGTGGCTCTGCCCAAGGTTATGAGTTGATTATTGGCTCAGGTATGTTTATTCCAGGCTTTGAGGAGCAAATGATTGGTATGACAAAGGGAGAAACAAGAATTGTTAAGGTTCGCTTTCCTGACAACTACACCCCTGAACTCAGTGGCAAGGACGCTGATTTTAATGTTACTTTGCACGAAATAAAAACAAAGGTTGAAAATGGAATTGACGAGGGTGTTATCAAGAGATTTACCGAGGCGCAAGGAATTTCAAGCATTGAAACTGTTGAACAACTTGACAAGTTCCTTATGAACGCTATTTACAGAAAAAAAGCAAACGAAGTTGAAAAGGAAATTGCTACTAAAATCGAAAAATTCCTACTCGATGGTTGTATCGTTGAAATTCCAGAGTCTGTTATCAATGAGCAAGTCGAAGAGCAAATTAAATCGCTTGAAAATTATGCAAAGTCAAATGGAATGGACCTTTCCACTATGCTTTCAATGATGGGACAAAACGAAGCGCAGTTCAAAGAAACTGTTGAAACAATGGTAAAAGAGGGGCTTTCTACAAACGCTATTTTCGATGAAATTGCAAAGGCGGAAAATATCGTTGTAGACGACAAGGAAATTGATGAGTTTTATGAAATAAACGCTAAAACAAATAACACAACTATTGAACTTTTGAAACAACAATATTCAAAAGATGTTATCAAATCTCAAATCATTGGTTATAAGGTTTCTAACTTTTTAAGAAGTATCGCTAAAATTTCTCATAAATAAGAAAAAACCGAACTTGCAAAATCAAGTTCGGTTTTTGTTTTATTGTTATCCAGCAACATATCCAAAAACTATTTGCGCTTCGCAAAGGGCAAAACAATTTTCATTCCAGTTTATTGGTCTGCTGTTTGTTTCACAATTTATAGTCTTCAATTTGGTACAATTAGAAAACACAAATTCATCTATTGACACCACATTTTTTGGTATTATTATAGTTTCAAGCGAAGTGCAGGAATAGAAAGCACCAAATTGTATTGAGTTTACTTTATTTCCAACTGTTACATTCTTCAATGAAGTGCATTCGTTAAACAGGCTTCTGTTCAATGATGTCACGCCATTGCCGACAACTACGCTTTCCAAAGAAGTGCATCCAGAAAAAACGCTTTCTCCCAAAGAAGTTACATTATCAGGAATCACTATGCTTTTAAGTGAGGTGCAGTTGGAAAATGCATATTCCTCAATTGTTTTTACACTATCAGGAATAATGATGTTATCAAGTAGTGGGCAATCAGAAAATGCGAAGGGACCAATGGAGGTTATACTGTTTGGAATAATTACCGCTTCAAGCAAGGAAAGATATCCAAAAGCACTAAATCGAATAGAGGTTACTGGTTTACCATTATATGTTGACGGAATGATAATGTTTATTGCTTGGTGATCACAGTCCAAAACCTCATAGGTGCCATCGTCCTTTTGTTCCAAGGAAACGCCAATATATTTCGTATCTGCATAAATAGTTTTATTTCCTGTTGAGCCTTTCTCTATTTTGGTGATTGGCTTTGATTTCGCCTCATCCTCATAAAAGCCTAAAAGCTCATAATATTTTGGAGCAGAGGCATCTAATATTATCTCTTCCTCCGTGGTATATGTGATTTTTTCAGACTCTGCCCCAACATATGTAATAGAATATGTTTTTAAACTCCATTTTGCCCCAAGAGTTATATCATCTGTTACGGTATGATCAATAAACGACCACTTTTCATCATCTACATACCAACCATCAAAGGTATAACCTTCTTTTTCAGGATTGGTCGGCTTTTTAATTTTAGAGCCTTTTGTCAATGTCTGAGTATCAACATTGCTCCCACCATTTGCATTGAAAGTGACAGTTATGGTTTCGTTATCATACTCTTTTGACACACAAGAGCCAAAAACAATCAAACAGATCACCAAAAGAAGTGTAAGTACTAAAAACTTTTTCATTTTTATCTCCTTTAATGTTCGTCTTAAATATTTTATCATAAAAGGCCATAAAAATCAACACAGAAAAGGAAAACCGAACTTGTTTTTTACAAGTTCGGTTTTTGTAGTTGCTATTTTGTGACTTTTATGGTTTTTTGCGACGGAATAAAAGGCGGGACAAGGCTTCTTTATTAAACGGGATTAACGGATACAGGTAGGACCGTTTTCCGTTTATTGTTGAGTTTGTTGCGACAAGGAAAATTCCTATACCAAATCCAATAAAAAGTCCCCAAATATCAAAAAGGGCAATAAGAATGAGTGTTATTATTCTTATGAATTTAAATGCATAACCGAGTTCGTAGTTTGACTGCGTAAAACTTGCGATTGACACGATTGCCATATAGAAAATTACATCGGCGCTAAGCCAACCTATTTGCACGGCGAAATCTCCCAAAAGAAGTCCACCTATTACACCGAAAGAGTTAGACATAACGCTTGGAGTGTTTAGTGAAGCAAGTTTTAGTCCGTCAATAACCACTTCTACTATTAAAAGTTGGGCAAGGATTGGTATGTTTCCTGCATCTCTTGGTATCAGAAATTCAAGACCCTGTGGCATAAATTGAGGATTTGTTATAATCAAATACCAAAGGGGTATTAGTACCATTGAACTCCAAAAGACGATTTGTCTTACTATTCGGAGATATGTGCCGACAAGTGGTGGAAAATAATAGTCGTCTGTTTCTTGCAAAAAATCAAAAATGCCTGTTGGAAGTATCAGCGCTTCTGGGGAATTATCGCAAATTACAACCACACTCCCCTCCAAAATTGAGGCACAGGCAGCATCTGGGCGCTCTGTACACCTAACCTTTGGAAAAGGGTTATACCATTTATGCTTCACAAGGCACTCTATTAGGCTTTGGTGACCCATTACAAGAGAATCTGTCTTTATATTTTTTATTTTCTCTTCTATTTCATCTACATATTTTTGGTTTGCCTTGCCTTTTATATATACGATTGAAATATCGGTTTTTGATTTTTCGCCTGCACTTGCGTATTTGACAACCAAATTTGTATCTCTTATTCTTCGTCTTATCATAGCGGTATTGAAAATCATCGTTTCAACAAAGCCATCACGTGAGCCACGCATAACTTTGTCGTTTTCAGGCTCTGCGGTAACTCTTGCAGGGTATGAACGTGCATCTACTATTATTGCTCCGTCATAAAAGACGTCGCTGACTATAAGACTGCAACCACTCAACACAAATTTTTCTGCGTTATCAATATCATAACAAGGGTCAACTTCGACACTTGGTACACTCTTTTTAACAAATTCTTCGACGGTTGATGCATCTGAATTTCCAAATTCCTTTATTGTTACAAGGTGCATCATAAGTTTTTGCATAATTGATGCAGTGACAAAGCCATCGACATAATACATAACTACCCTGTGTGAATTAATTAGCATTTCTCTCTTTATAATGTCGAAGTTTTCGTTGACATTAAGTTCTTTATCAAGCGTTTCTATATTAAGTATAAAATCCGTTGAGAATTTTCGCATAAAAAACCTCCGTAAATAACTTAAAATTAGTATTTACGGAGATCGTTTTTTTAATCAAATTTTTTGAAAAATTGATAAAAATAGCAAGGAATGTTACCATTTGATAGTTTTCTCACCTTATCTGGCTTTCTGCCATAGAAACGAGAAAATTGTTCGTGATTAGTAATTACATATATTTGCCAATTATCAAGGGTTTTAAAATGAGCGCCCATTTTCTTATATAATGTTTCTGCTTCTTTTAAGGTAAGAAGTCGCTCGCCATATGGTGGATTGCAGACGATTGTTCCTCGTCTTCCTTCTGTTTTTATAGTTAGGGCATCTTGTCTGAAAATCTTCATATTTTGATACACCCCTGCGTGTTTTGCACTTTCTTCTGCGATTTTCACACAGTCGGGGTCGATATCACTTGCATATGCTTCAAATTTGCTATCGGTGATGATATTCGCCCTTGCTTCTTCCCTTGCCCTTTGCCATATCTCTTTTGGAAATTGTGGGAAGAGTTGAGCGATAAAAGCCCTGTCAAGTCCTGGGGCGCGATTAAGCATAAGCATCGTCGCCTCTATTGCGATAGTTCCCGAGCCACAAAACGGGTCCCAAAAAAGAACATCTTCCCTTGGTCTTGCAAGTTTTGCAAGAGCGCAAGCGAGTGTTTCTCTGATAGGCGCTTCCACGCTTTTTGGTCGATAGCCTCTTTTGTGCAAAGCGACGCCCGAGGTATCAATCATAAGTGTGGCTTTATTTTTGAATATAAAAAAGTCAATTTGATATTTTATTCCTGTTTCTTCAAACCAAGAAATTCCGTATGACTTAGTAAGCCTTGAAACGACTGCTCGTTTTATAATTTTTTGGCAATCAGGAATTGAGAAAAGCGCGCTTTTTATGCTATGCCCTTTTACTGGAAATTGGTCATTTTTGCCAATCCATTTTTCCCATTCAATAGCCTTTGTCCCCTCGAACAGGTCGTCAAAGGTAAGAGCCTCAAATTCACCCATTTTTATATAAAGTCTTTCTGCATATCTAAGATTGATATTGCATCTTGCAACTGCATTTTCGTCGCCCTCAAAGGTGACTCTTCCGTCCATTGTTTCTGTCCTTTTGTAGCCAAGGGCGTCGATTTCTGCGCCCAAAAGGCTTTCAAGTCCAAAAAGACAGGTTGCTACATATTCCATAATTCTCCTTTGAAAAACAAAAGCCGAATATTCGGCTTTTGTTTATTCTTGTTCTTTTTCCTCTGGATAAACTTCAAATTTGTAGCCAACGCCCCAAACTGTTTTGAGTTCCCATCTTTTCGATACGCCTTGGAGTTTTTCACGAAGTCTTTTTATATGCACATCTACTGTGCGCGAGTCTCCGAGGTAGTCGAAACTCCACACTTTGTTAAGTAATTGATCTCGTGTATAAACTCTGTTGAAATTTTTAGCGAGGAAGTGAAGCAATAAAAGTTCTTTGTGTGGAATGTCCACATGGTCTCCTTTTATCTTCAATTCGTGATTAGAAAGGCTGATTTCAAGATTATCAAATCGAATAACATCTTTGTCCGCAAAAGAGTCTGTTGCACCACATCTGCGAAGCACCGCTCTTACTCTTGCGAGAAGTTCTTTCATTTCAAATGGTTTTACTAAGTAGTCGTCAGCACCAAGTTCAAGTGCGAGGACCTTATCAAAAACATCTGCTTTTGCGCTAATCACGATAATTGGTTTGTTAGAAACGGCGCGAATTGAACGGCACACCTCATTTCCGTCTTTTTTTGGAAGCATAAGATCCAAGAGCACAATATCTGGGTCATAAGTTTTAAAAGAGTCAAGTCCCTCTTGGCCATCATATGCTTCTACTACATCATAGCCTTCGTTTTTAAAGTATGTTCTTATGGTTTCACACATACCACGATTGGCGTCTATGACTAAAAGTTTAGAACCTATCATAATGGCCTCCTTTGAATTTATGCACATATTTTATCATATTTTTTTGATTTTGTAAACCTTTTGTGAACATTTTGTTTATTTTTTAAGTAATTTTTAAGTAAAACGCCTTATTTTTGTGTATTTTTTGTTAATAAAAGTTGTATTTGTCAATGATTTTTTTATTTTCTATGAAATTTGTGTTTTTATCTTGATATATTTTTAAAAATAATGTAAAATGTATGTTGATAAAAATAATATCACGAGGTATGTTATGAAACTTGGTATTGTAGGTTTGCCAAACGTTGGCAAAAGTACTCTTTTTAATGCTTTAACTAATGCAGGAGCGCAAAGCGCTAACTACCCTTTCTGCACAATAGAGCCAAATGTGGGTGTTGTTGCAGTTCCTGATAGTCGTCTTGACGAACTCGCTAAAATGTACAACCCTGAACTTTACACTCCTGCTGTTATTGAGTTTGTTGATATTGCAGGTCTTGTAAGGGGTGCGTCAAAGGGTGAAGGTCTTGGAAACAAGTTCCTTTCTCATATAAGAGAGGTTGACGCTATTGTTCATGTTGTTCGTTGTTTTGAAAATAACGATATTATTCACGTTGATGGTGGCGTTGACCCTATGCGTGATGTTGAAACCATCAATCTTGAACTTATCTTCTCCGATATTGAAATTATCGAAAGAAGAATTGATGCGACAAAGAAGGCGATGAAGGGTGACAAAACTCTTGCACCAAAGGTTGAACTTTTTGAAAGAGTTTTAAAGGCTCTTGAAGATGGAAAAACCGCTCGTTCTCTTGACTATACAGAGGAAGAGGCAGAAATGATGAAAGATGTCGCTTTACTTACTATAAAACCAGTAATTTATGCTGCGAACATAAGCGAGGACGATATTTCAAGCGACCTTTCGCAAAACAAGTTCTATCAAAGTGTTATAGAGTTTGCGAAGACCGAAAAGAGTGAGGTTATTCCTGTTTGCGCCGAAATAGAGGCTCAAATTGCCGAACTTGATGATGAAGATAAGGAAATGTTCCTTTCCGACCTTGGAATTGAGGAAAGCGGTCTTGACAGGCTTATAAAAGCAAGTTATTCTTTGCTTGGTCTTATCAGTTACCTCACAGCAGGTCCAAAAGAGGTTCGTGCTTGGACTATTGTCAAAGGCACAAAAGCGCCACAAGCGGCAGGTAAAATTCACTCTGACTTTGAGCGCGGATTTATTCGTGCAGAAATTGTTTCTTTTGACGACCTTATGGAGTGTGGCTCTATGAATGTTGCGAAGGAAAAAGGTCTTGTTCGTTCTGAGGGCAAGGAGTATGTTATTGCCGACGGCGATATTGTTTTGTTCAGATTTAATGTTTAAT
The DNA here is from genome assembly GCA_045531105.1 of Eubacteriales bacterium. Classification (GTDB taxonomy): domain Bacteria; phylum Bacillota; class Clostridia; order Oscillospirales; family CAG-272; genus RGIG2000. Next base: position 10,394 of record JAZSDJ010000033.1, read on the forward strand.
AAATAAAAAAGCGGGCTTATTGCTCACTTTTTGAGAGGATTATTATGAGAACAGATTGGTTTAGCAAGGCTGGTTATGGCCTTTTCGTTCATTGGACTACTCATTCTTTGCCAAAAGAGGGAGAGAAAAAGTCACACAAAGATGCAGTAAGGGATTTTAAACTTGACGAGTTTGTTTCACAAGTTGTGGCATCAGGGGCGAAGTTTTTGTTCTTTACAATAACTCACGCAGAAATGAAAGTGCCTTTTCCACTGAAAGAACTTGACGATATCGTTCCAGACTATACCTCTGAAAGAGATTTGATTTTGGAACTTGCTGATGCTCTTGAAAAACACGATATAAAACTTATGGTGTATTTTAATGGCGAAGATTCCACGGGAAAGGATTGGCGTGAAGTCACAGGCTTTGAGACAAATCCTACCCTTCATGCAGAATATTGCTACAAAGTAGCAGAGGCGATTTCAAGAAAATATGGAAAGAAAATTCACGGCTGGTGGATTGACTGCTGTTATGAGCCTGGCATTTGTGGTGGCAGAGGTACAAGATACGATTATGAGCGATATGCTAACGCTCTGCGTGCAGGAAATAAGGACTCTATTGTTGCTTTTAATTTCCGTGGCACTTGTGCTTGGGGCAGTGAGTGGGGAAAAGGAATTTCCGATTTCCAAGCAGGTGAAGAAAATGGTCTTGATTTCTTACCTACAAGTCGTTTCAGCGGTGAGGGTGGCACTCAATGGTTTGCACTTTGTTGGATGGACGAATACTGGGTACACGAAAAAGAGGGTGTTCCCTCTCCTGTGCATCAAAACTATGAGGTTTTAGAATATGTAAGGGCGATAAAGTCCAAGGGTGGAGTTTTTGCTTATAACTGCGCTGTATATCAAGAAGGACTAATTGCCGATAAAACTTTTGAGCAACTTTTGTGGCTCAAAGAACACGGTATTGATGAATAGTCAATCACAACATTAGAAAATATAGAAAAACGCGCTCGGTTGAGCGCGTTTTTCTATTTGTTTTTAGTGTTTGAGTTCAGTGAAACCAAGTTTGCGTTTTACTTTTGACATTGTGCGTCTTGCGTTACGGTAGGCATCCTCTGCGCCTTTTGCCATAACCCCTTCAAGATATGCCTTATCTGCCATAAGTCTTGCAAATTCGTCTCTTACGGGGGCGAGGTTGTCGGCTACCGCTTCACCTACTGCGAGTTTGAAATCGCCATAGCCCTTGCCTGCAAAATCCCTTTCTGCCTCCTCGATTGTTTTATCGGTTACGCAAGAATAGATTGTGAGAAGGTTTGAAATGCCTGGTTTTTCTGGTGTGAAGATAATTTGATTATCAGAGTCGGTAACCGCTCTTTTGAATTTCTTTATAATATCGTCTTTACTATCAAGTATTCTAACAACTGCGTTTTCGTTAGGGTCGGATTTACTCATTTTCTTTGTTGGGTCTTGAAGTGAGCAAATTTTTGCGCCGTCCTTTGCAATATAGCCCTCTGGAACTACGAATGTTTCGCCATAAATTTGGTTGAAACGATTTGCGATATCTCTTGCAAGTTCAAGGTGTTGTTTTTGGTCTATACCCACAGGAACGAGTTCGGTTTGATAAAGCAATATATCGGCTGCCATAAGTGAAGGGTATGTAAAGAGTCCTGCATTTATGTTATCTGCATTTTTTGCGCTTTTATCTTTGAATTGTGTCATTCTTGAAAGTTCGCCAAACATTGTATAGCAATCAAGAATCCAACCGAGTTCTGCGTGTTGTGGAACATGGCTTTGAACAAACAAAGTATTCTTTTCTGGGTCAAGTCCGCAAGCCATATAGAGTGCGAGTGTTTCATAGGTTCTGCGTCTTAATTCGGCAGGAACTTGTCTTACTGTGATTGCGTGCATATCAACAACACAATAATAGCAATGATACTGCTCCGAAAATGCGCCAAAATTACGAATTGCGCCAAGATAATTTCCTATTGTAAGGTTTCCTGATGGTTGAACACCAGAGAAAACCACTTTCTTATCATTATACATTTTTTACTCCTAAACCAAGGTAATATATACTTCTAAATTAATATCAACATATATATTATCATAGATTATTATTTTTTTCAATGCTTTTTTCTTTTTTTAATCCGTCATAAATTGTTTTTGTGACAAATGCAAGCAATGGAGCGACTATCATTCCACCAAGTCCTGCGATTTTAAGTCCTGCGTACATTGCAAAGATTGTCAAAAGTGGGTGTACATTCATATGTGCGCTTACGATTTTGGGTTCTATTATTTGTCTTACGACATATACGATAGCGAACAATATCACAAGTCCTATTGCAAGTTTAGTATTCCCGACCATAAGGGAGATAAGCGCCCAAGGTACAAGGGCTGTACCAACTCCAAGAATTGGCAAAAGGTCAACGAGGGCGACAAGGATTGATATAGTAAATGCGTTTTCAATGCCTAAAATAAGAAGTCCTGAAAAGACCTCTGCAAAGGTTATAAACAAAAGTATAAGATAAGAACGAATATAACTTGACATTACAAAAAGAATATCTTTTTTCACTCTTGGCAAACGATTTTTAATGCTTTGTGGCAAATACTTTCCTATCTTGGCAGTTATTTTTGAATAGTCTTTTGAAAAATAAAAAAGCGAGAGCAAAATAACTATTGCAGTAACTATAATTTCGGGCATTGATGCGATAAAACTACCTACGGCTTTTGTTATTGATGCGCTAAATGTATTTAGTGCATTTTTTGCCATATCGAGCGCTACGGAATAGACCGAGGTATCTTGTGCCAAATCGTTTTTTAAAAAAGGAAATTTTTCAAATATTCCCTCAATGAACAATAAAATTTTGCTTATATAATTATCTTCTTTTGACAAATGCTCGCTTACTAAATTTATAATATTTCCTATTTGTTCAAGTATTGCGCCAGAGGCAATTATTAGCAAATAAATTATTAAAAATAGGCAAAATCCTATAACAAACAAACTGATAACTGATTTTGAAACTTTTGTATATTTTGAAATTTTGTCTACGAGAGGGCGAGAAAACACCACTATTGCAAAAGATACTGCAAACGGCAATATTATTCCAATGGCATATTTCAAAAATAAGTATGCAAGGAGCAAATAAACCAAAATTCCAACACCGATATATATGCTCTTTTTTAGTTTTTCCAATGCCATCACCTCTTTTTTGTTTATTCCTTTTAATTATATTTAACAATTTTATTATTTATTAAACAAATTGTTTGACATTGCACTTTCTTTCTGTTAAAATGAATATGTAAAACTTTTAAACTTTTATGAGGTGTTATTATGGTTAGAATAGAAATGGAAACTGGTGGAATTATTGACATTGAACTTTACGAGGACAAAGCGCCTATTACTGTTGCAAACTTCAAAAAACTCGTAAAAGAGGGCTTTTATGATGGTCTTATTTTCCACAGAGTTATTGCAGGATTTATGATTCAGGGTGGCGACCCAACAGGAACTGGTTGCGGTGGCGCTAATGAAAAGATAAAAGGTGAGTTCAGAGCGAATGGTGTTGAAAACGACATTTCTCATGTAAGAGGTGTTGTTTCTATGGCAAGAAGTCAAATGCCAAACTCCGCGTCTTCTCAATTCTTTATTATGCACGCAGACGGAAAATTTCTTGATGGTCAATATGCTGGTTTTGGCAAGGTTATTTCGGGTATGGAAGTTGTTGACGAAATCGCTTCTGTTAAGACAAATTTCCAAGACAGACCTATTATTGACATGAGAATGAAAAAGGTTTCTCTTATTGAGGACTAATTTTTAAAATGAAAAAATCAAAAATTCTTGACTTAGTCATTTTTGCAATGTTAGGCGCTATTTTGTTCATGGGTAAAGTGATTACAGAGGTATTGCCTAACATTCATCCTGTGACTATGTTGATTGCTGTTTACACGATTGTTTACAGGTCGAAGGCACTTATTCCTATTTATGTATATGTTGCCATTTCAGGTGTCTTTTATGGACTTGCCTCTTGGTGGATTCCTTATCTTTATATTTGGGCTATTGCTTGGGCATTTTTTATGATTATTCCAAAGAACGCATCCGTTAAGGTTAAGGGAATTTTAGCCACTGTTTTTTGCGCTCTACATGGTCTTTTATATGGGACACTCTATGCCCCTGTTCAAGCGCTTTTATTCGGTCTTGATTTCAAAGGAATGATTGCTTGGATTATTGCCGGTATGCCTTTTGATATTATACATATGTGTGGCAATATCGTAATATCTGTGCTTGTTATTCCGCTTTACAAATTGATTAGTAAATTAGAATCACAAAGGACAATATAAAAAACTCTCTCGAAATTGAGAGAGTTTTTTGATTAAACAATATCTTTTTTCTTGAATTTCCAAGCGGAAAGTTTTTCGCCCTTTACTATGTACGCTTCCGTTGCCAAAAGCGCCAATGGTGTATCGCAATACATATCGGAATAGAATTTATCAATTTTCGCATCTGGATAAAGTTCGTAGAGACGAGTTACCTTTTGCTTTCCGTGACAGTTTTCGCCATCGAAAAGTCCTGTGTTTTTATCAACCTTTGTTGCCATCATACAGCCAACCCCAAGTTCTTCACAAATAGGGGCAAGTAAAAATTCGGGAG
>JAZSDJ010000017.1:0-2973 GCA_045531105.1 Eubacteriales bacterium
TGTGGCTCTGAAGGCCGTGGGTTCGAATCTCATCATCCACCCCAAAAAAGAAAACCGACCGTTTGGTCGGTTTTCTTTTTTTATTCCCAAAGGAAAAAGCGCACGAAAATCGTGCGCTCCTTGGTAAGAGTTACTTCACAATTACAGCATAAGAACCCATATCGGCATAGCCTTTCTCAAACGCACTCATTTCGAGTGTAAAGGTGTTGCCAGCGGGATTTGCAAGTGTGACAGTACCCTTTGAATAATCGTAGCCGATAAGCACCATACAAGCCATATTCGCTTTCAAGTATAATGTTTTACCGTCAACGACCCAAATGCGCGAAATCGAGGGGGTAGAACCGAAATCGTCGCATAACCAAACAATACAAGGTGAGCCAAGCGAAACTTGTCTGTAAAGTTCCTTGACATCATGTCCAGAATAATCGTAAGCCGAGTGCGAGCCACCATTTGCATCAATGAATTTGTTCGCAGAACTTACAATAACAGGAGATAAGCAACCATAAGAATTATAAGTGTCCCTTGGATTGCCGACATTCGCTTTGTAAAAATCGGTGAATCCAACAGGACCTTTGTCAAGATATAAATCGCATAAATTGCAAGGGTCAACATTATATTTTAAATATCTTAATACCATCGCCAAAGAGGTTATTTCATCACCACTTGGCAAAGAGGGGTATTGAGAAATATGCTCAAAATTGGAAATTTGAGCGCTTTGTTTTAGCAAAGAAGCACTTTGATAAATCTTTCCACTTGCCGAAAGCGAACTAAGACTAACACCACCCTCGCCAACAAATTCAAGATTAATAGTGCCAGAGATATCAATGATACTTCCATCAATAAAATCTTTAATTTCAACGCTTGATGCATAAAGCAAAGTGTTCACATCGCTTGATTGATTTATGTTAAAATCACTTTTTTGATTGTGAATAGTAAGACTTCCTGTACACGCTTTTCCAATTCCATAAGGCGAATCAAGAAACATTTCGGCGCTTATGTATAAAGAACTCTCATTTTCATACTTTACCGAAGTCCATTCGATTCTCAGACGCGAAGAGCAAAAATATTCGCTCAAAATAGTACCATTGTCTGTGAATTCAATCTTCTTTTCTGCCTCACCACCAACAGAGGTTATAGGTTCTTGTGGTTGATTTGGATTTTCGTCTTGACCTGAATTTGCGCTCGTTGCGTTTACATAAAGAATCATAGCACACACAATACAAGCAATAATAAGAATAATGCAAGATAGATATTTTCTCATTTTCTTTGTCCTTTTCTTTGGTTTTCCATAATTTTCTTTGTAACTTTATTGTACAGCAAAAAAACAAAAGTTCAAGTCAAATCGTTCGACCAAAACGCCAACGAATTGACAATGCGACACCAATCTGCAAAGGGAAATGTCAAATAAAAATAGGAAATGTAAAATCACGCGATTACTTGCTTTTTTATTCATAATATGGTATACTAAAAATGATGCTTGATAGGCATAGTCTACTCAGAAATTGAGAGGTATAAAAATGAGCGTAAAAGAGAGAATACAACAATTAAGAACTCTTATTAAATATCACTCAAAAAGATATTACGAAAACGACGCGCCAGAAATTTCAGATTTCGAATATGATAAACTTTTCGAGGAACTCAAAACCCTTGAAGCGCAAAATCCTGAGTTTTTCGACCCAACCTCACCAACACAAAGAGTAGGTGGAGAGGCGCTTGATAAATTTGAAAAGGTAAAACACGAGGTTCGTATGGGAAGCCTTACTGATGTTTTCGATTTTGACTCACTTCGTGCGTTTATAAGAACAGTAAAAAATGAAGTTGGTGAAAACACTGAGTTTTCCGTAGAACCAAAAATTGATGGTCTTAGCGTTTCACTCAAATACGAAAAAGGCATTTTGTCAGTTGGTGCAACTCGCGGAAATGGACTTGTTGGCGAAGATGTCAGCGCAAATATAAAAACAATTCGTTCAATTCCCCTTGAACTTACCGAGCCACTTGATATAACAGTCCGTGGCGAAGTTTATATGCCAAGAAAATCCTTTGATAGACTTAATAAAGAAAAGGAAGAAAAAGGAGAGACTCTTTGGGCAAATCCAAGAAATGCAGCCGCAGGCTCACTTCGTTGTCTTGACTCAAAAGAAACAGCCAAAAGAGGACTTGATATTTTCGTTTTCAATCATCAAGCAGGAAACCTTGGAGACAGTATTCAAACGCACGAGGACTCTATAAATAAAATTAAAGCACTTGGATTTAAAACAATATCAATGCTTACAATCAGTTCAAATGAGGACGAAATTGTAAACGCAGTTATCTCCCTTGGCGAAAATCGTCAAAATCTCTCATACGATATTGACGGAGCGGTTATCAAAGTCAACTCGTTTGAGAGAAGAAAAGAAATGGGGGAGGGAACAAGTACACCAAAATGGGCTGTGGCTTATAAATACCCACCAGAACAAAAGAAAACAAAACTTCTCGACATTATAGTTCAAGTAGGAAGAACAGGCGTTTTAACTCCGAACGCAGTTTTAGAGCCTGTAAAACTCGCAGGAACAACAGTTTCAAGGGCGACACTTCACAACATTGATATAATTCGTGAAAAAGACATAAGAATAGGCGACATCGTAATCGTTCAAAAAGCAGGAGATATAATTCCCGAGGTTGTCGGTAGTGTCAAGGAAGAAAGAAAAGAAGACAGTATTCCTTACGAAATGCCAAATGCGTGTCCATCTTGCGGTGGCGAACTCGTATACGACGACGTTGACGATTTTATCGACGATGGAGAGGATTTTACCCTCGGCGCACTTCGCTGCACAAATCCATCTTGCCCTGCACAACTTGAAAGAAATATCGAACACTTCGCATCGAAAAAGGCTATGAATATCGACGGAATGGGTGGAAAGGTTGTAAAACTTTTGCTTGATAATGGACTCATTCACGACGCATCAGACCTTTACAAGTCGGAGGCCAAGCGGT
>JAZSDJ010000153.1:0-3117 GCA_045531105.1 Eubacteriales bacterium
GCAACCGCCTTGTGTTTGCTCTGCCTAATTTCCACGCGCTCTCGATAGCATCACGCGACACACCGCCAGACACAATCAAGTGATGATGCAGACGCGCACTCTTTTTGCCCTGCTCTGTCACATAGATATATTTAAACTCTATACCCGACTTTTCATAAATGCGCTTTAATCTGCGTATATAGTTCTGCACCTCTTTTTGTGCGCTCTCTTTGTCCTGGGGCATATTGCCCTCTGTGTATGTAAGATGCACGGTATAATCTTTATCACAGAAATTGACATGGACTAACCGCATCAATTTCCTCTGCGCTCTTTTGTGATTTAATAACGCTTGCCCCTCGCTTGTAGGTTTATAGCGTGCGCGCCTTGATTTTGATTTTTTATACACGGGGAAAAATTCAACATCAAGAAACGCGCCACAATCATATTTAATTTCGCGGTATTTCTTCACATTGTCACTCCCTCATATATAAAAATGGTCGATTACTTAATATAGCATACAAGACCGAAAAGGCGTGCTCACGCCGTTATTTTTTATTTCCATTTATTTCCATTTTTTAAATAATACAATAAAACACCAAGAGGCAACCACCCCTTGATGCTTTATTGAAATATTTACTTTGTCAGGTACGCATACGCTCTCTCGTAAAACTTGCGCCGTAATGCGTTCAATTTTTTCTCGCCGATATAATACTCCATTGATACAGACAAAACACTCACGCGCTCATCATATAACAATGTACGCAACGCATCACTATATACACCGCCGACATCTTCAATTATGGTATCGAATTTCTTTTGCACTGTACGAGGCAGTATCTCATTATTTAAACATAAAAAGTATATAAGTCCCTGCGCCTCATAAGACAGATGTATTTCTCTTTTCTTTTTAAAAGCCAATTTTACCACCTACAAGACATATTCTGCACACATCTTATAGCGGAAAATGGAATGACTTAATTTTTAACAATACCGTACTTTTTGCGGTCTGCGTTGAATTGCTTTTTTGTTTTATAAAAAGGACAATCGCCATAAAGACAAACATCTTCCGTCAAAATTTGACAACGCTTTTTCCCTTTCGCATTTCCAAAACAATCAGCAATGAGCGTGTCGCGTACTTTCTTTTCACTGTTCGACATAACGATATACAACCTCTCTCGGTATTGCCTCTTTTATACGCGCGTTTTCGGGACTTGTTCTGTACTCAACCTCTACGGTATGAATTTCATATAAGACATCATTGCTCTTTACACCTGCAGTTATTCCGCTATGTTTCCAAATGAATACACAAAAGACAATAACCGCTATGACACAAAGAACATCACGCATAAAGCCAAAAAACCGCTTTTTATTTATGTATATCATTCTGCGCCACCTCTTTCGATACAGTTTACAATATTCCCGATGCTTTTAATTTCTTCCGCTATCTGCAGAAGATAATCGCCCACAACATCAACACGCACACGATTTACATTATGCTCATAGAGTACACGCGCCGTTTCTTCCTCGTCTGCCAAATCACCGCCAAAGTGTTTGATTACATCTTCAAAGATTACACGCATACGCTCTGCATAATTTTCTAACGCATTAACCTTATCACTCAAAGCAACAATCTGCGCCACGCCTATTTTTATATCTTCCATTTTGCAATGCTCCTTTCAGTTGTGCCGTTTACTCAAAAACATACACCCACGCATTATTGGTATAGTCCCACCTTTTAGATGTGGGGCGAACATCGAGCGCGGGGACTTCACAACAAAAGTTCGTGCCGGGAGTAAATATCTGCGCCACACTCTCGATATTATCAGCAATCTTTTTATAATAAGCGCACAGTAGTATGTATGTTTCGCCCTGGTATGTTACCGCTTTACCCTCATATTTCTTTAACATTCTGCATACATCGGCTATCATAGGACATTCCCCTCTTGCCGTTCTTCCGCATCTATGGAGTTTATAATGTCCGACAACTCGCCGTGCGTATCTTTTACCTGCAGAAGATAATCAAATACTATTTCAAACATTTTGCGCGCTCTGTCGTAATCGTGTAATATAAGCGCATCTTCATCTCTACTACAATCAGCAGTAAAGCCGAAATAATTCGATAACATTTCCGCAACTACCTGGGCGCGTTCAAGGTACATATTCGATTCACTCATTACATCAACAAGTGAACTAACGCGCTTTTCATTTACTGCGTTCATAATTGCACCCCCTTAATCCCTGCGTGTCTGCGCCCATTTTTCAAGGGCAGATTTTAATACCTTGGCTTTACGCCCTACCATTACTGCAGGGAAATCTTTACGGTGCATAATATCTCGCGCCGTAGGTATGGAACATTGTAAGACCTGCGCCACCTCTTTTGTGCCGTAGAATATTAAGCCATTTTCCGCTATTCCGTTTTGTTTGTTTTCTGTGTTTGGTGTTATTAACATATTTCCTCTTACTCCTTTGCTCATTACTTTTTAAATTCGGGAAGCTCTACAACATTCATAATTTCGCAAATAGCCAGCACATTGTCATCTATGTATTTGTTATCCTTGCCGTATGCCATATAGTGCCGTAGTGCATTATACAAAAGTTTGCGTTCTTCTACATTCAAATGCAATTCAATCCCGTCATCGTTCGTTTCTCCGAATAACATATTTTCTCTCGCTCCCTTACTAAACTTATTCGGTCCACTCAAACAAGTAATCAAACGAACAGCTAAAAAGAATACACAACTGCGAAATTTCTTTTACATAAAATTTCCCCGTTTTCTTTTTGCTTTCATAAGAAACACGAGAAATGCCAACAACATCTGCCACTTGTTGATTAGTCATTCCTCGCCTTGCCTGCTCTGCGTGCAAATTTTTAAACATACATATCACTCCTTTTCAAATTCTCAAAACGAGAATATATCTGTATTATATTCTCATATTGACAACTTGTCAAGAGGTTTAAATAAAAAAATTCTCAAAATGCAAATTTATTATTGACAAATACTATTTGTTGACATATAATTGTCTTATCATATTGATAAAGTTTAAGGAGCGAAAAAAATATGTCTTTTCACAGATTGGCTATGGAATCTGCTGTTGCACCTTCTTCAATAAAAAACATCCTATACGGAAAAAGTCAAAA
>JAZSDJ010000145.1:0-2308 GCA_045531105.1 Eubacteriales bacterium
ATCCGACTTAGCACCGAAAAATCCCTTGATTGCTAAGTTGATCTTACCAAGGTTGATAAAAGCGAAGATAAGAGCAATCAAAAGAGCCACAACAACAAATGCATACAATGCGATTGTAAAATATTTGTCGTTCTTTTTAAAGTTTTTGAACATCGGCGTACTCCATAAAAATTATTTTTCAATAATATTCTATACTATTTTAAAAAACAAGTCAAGAGAAAAAATTATTTTTCACAATATTTTCTCTTAATTTTCACATAAAACATAAGCAGTTTTGATTGAAACTAAAATCAACTTAAAAATCGGGCGAATTTCGCCCGATTTTTGAATTAATTACCATTTGTACTATAATTAGGTGCTTCTTTTGTAATGTTGATATCGTGAGGATGTGATTCACGAAGACCAGCACCAGAAATTTTAATAAATTGCCCCTTAACTTTGAGTTCTTCAATAGTTTGGCTACCACAGTAACCCATACCAGCACGAAGACCACCCATAAGTTGGTAAACAGTATCAGCAAGAGGTCCTTTGTAAGGAACACGACCTTCAACACCCTCTGGAACGAGTTTTTTGTTGCCTTCTTGGAAGTATCTGTCTTTTGAACCTTTTTCCATAGATGCAAGAGAACCCATACCACGATATACTTTGAATTGACGTCCTTGATAGATTTCGCTGTCACCAGGGCTTTCTTCACAACCTGCGAGCAGAGAACCAACCATGATTACGTTTGCACCAGCGGCAATAGCTTTTGTAATATCTCCACTATATTTAATACCACCATCAGCGATAACAGGAATACCATATTCTTTTGCAACAGAATAAGCATCAAAAATAGCGGTGATTTGAGGAACACCGATACCGGCAACAATACGAGTTGTACAAATAGAACCAGGACCAATACCAACTTTAATTGCATCTGCACCTGCTTCAATGAGGTCGCGAGCGGCACCAGCGGTCGCTATGTTACCAGCGATAATTTGAGCATCAGGGTAAGCACCCTTAATCTTTTTAAGACAGTCAACAATATTTTTTGAGTGACCATGCGCAGAGTCAAGAACAAGGAAGTCCGCGCCAACAGCCAAGAGAGCGCCAGCACGTTCAATTACATTATCTGTAACACCAATCGCAGCACCACAGAGAAGTCTTCCAAATTCGTCACGAGCAGTGTTAGGGTATTTCGTAGCCTTTTCAATATCTTTTGTAGTGATAAGACCTCTCAAATTACCTTCATCGTCAACAATAGGAAGTTTTTCAATTTTGTATTTGCAAAGAAGTTCCTTAGCATCATCAATAGATGCACCCTCTTTAAGAGTTATAAGGTTGTCCTTTGTCATATAATCTTTAATAGGAACATTAAGATTGGTTAAAAATCTCATATCACGATTAGTGATAATGCCAACAAGTTTTTTATCATCAACACAAATTGGCACGCCAGAAATACGGTATTTCGCCATAAGTTGGTCAGCCTCAGCAACAGTGTTTTCAGGAGAAAGGAAGAATGGGTTTCTAATAACACCATTTTCACTTCTTTTTACTCGTTCAACCTCTTCAACTTGTCGTTGAATAGGCATATTTTTGTGAATAACACCAACACCACCTTCACGAGCAATAGCGATTGCAAGAGCGGACTCAGTAACAGTGTCCATAGCGGCACTCATAAGTGGAATGTTGAGTTTGATTTTTTTAGTAAGTTGAGTTTCAAGAGTTACCATTTTAGGAACAATTTCACTCTTGGCAGGAACGAGTAAAACATCATCAAAAGTAATGCCTTCGCGTCCGAATTTGTAGTCGAAAAGATTTTCAGCCATTTAAAATTCCTCCGTATGTCCTTTAAACGAATCATAAAATATTTATCAAATATTTTTTCTATTATAAATCTAAAAAGTAGATTTGTCAACAAAAATCTCTAAAAAAATATAAAATCAAATTGTTTTGCATAAAAACGCCGTAATTTCTTCTTTTAAAAGGGCAATATATGCGTTCACTTGTGTTTCTTCCTTATCAAAAATGCCAAATACAGAAGGACCACTTCCGCTCATTAAAGTCCCAATAGCACCATTTTCGCTAAGAATAGATTTTATTTTTTCAATATTAGGCAAAATAGGTGATATAACTGATTCAAATTTGTTGTAGAGCAATGAAGAAACACCATATAAATCATCTTTTTTGATGTTTTCTAACAAAGCGTTAATATTTGCACTGTCAGAACAATTTGTACCATATTTTTCATCAAGAAGACGATAAGCCTCGGGGGTTGAAACGGCAGAGCCATCAATGGCACAAACTAAATACTTACCAGAAAAACTTT
>JAZSDJ010000159.1:0-5677 GCA_045531105.1 Eubacteriales bacterium
TTATTTTTCTTATTAAATATGTTAGAATTAGTATAGATACTTGCAGATTTTGAAAAGGAGCATATATGTTTAATTTTTTCTCTAAATTTTTTGGTACTAATAAAGCGCCTTTTACTTCTGCTATAATATTGTGTGCAGGCGCATCATCTCGTTTTGGTTCTAATAAGCAAATGGCTATAATTGATGGAAAAGGGGTTGCCGAAAGAACCATTTCCGTCTTTCAACAAATTGATGAAATACAAGAAATAGTTCTTGTAGTTCCAAAAGACAATATTCAAGAATATCAAGATATTGTTTTGATAAATGAATTTAAAAAGGTTAGAGCAATTGTTACTGGTGGTGAAACTCGACAAATGTCTGCCGCAAGAGGATTGCGTCATGTTTCAGAAAAGGCAAAATATGTTGCCATCCATGACGGCGCAAGGTGCTTGATTACCCCGGAAATGATTCTAACCGTATTAGTAGAAGCGATTGAGCATAATTGTGCCACAGCCGCATCTCAAATGACTGATACGATAAAATTGTCAGATGAAAATGGATTTGTTAAACATACTGTCGACAGATCATCTCTTTGGTCAGTTCAAACGCCACAGATATTTGAGATAGAATCTTATAAAATTGCAACATATAAAGGACTTCAAGACGGTTTTGAAGCAACTGATGATTGTATGCTTGCCGAAAACGCTGGATTTAAGGTTAAACTTGTGGAAACAGGAAAAGACAACATTAAAATTACAAGACCAGCAGATATCGCACTTGCAGAGTATATAATTGCTAACAGAAAGGGAGATATAGAATGAGAATTGGTCACGGATACGATGTTCATCGCTTTACCGACGGAAATGAAATTATAATTGGCGGTGTTAATATACCTTATGAAAAAAAACTCCTTGCTCATTCTGATGGTGATGTTTTATTGCATGCTATTTCCGATGCACTTCTTGGGGCCGCAGGCGAAAAAGATATCGGCTATCATTTTCCCGATAATGATAAGAAATTTGAAAATATAGATAGTAAAATTTTACTCTCAAAAGTAGCAGAAATAATAAAAAAGAAGGGCTTTGATATTGAATATGTTGATTCAACAATCATTGCCCAAGCACCTAAAATGGCACCTCATATAGATAATATGAGAGAGACTATTGCTAAAACTTTAAATGTTGATATATCTATCGTAAATGTTAAAGCAACTACCGAGGAGCATCTTGGATTCACTGGAAGAAAAGAGGGAATCAGCGCTCACGCAGTATGTCTTTTAAAGAACAAAGAGTGAGAATAAAGACCTTACTTCTTATTTTTTAAAATTCAAGACTCACTCCTTGCTCTTGAATTGTCTCTCTTTGATTAAGATATGCGATATACTAAAAAATGACACAAAACGACACGAGGTATTATATATGAAACAAGTTTCACCATCGATTTTGGCAAGTGATATGCTAAATCTTGGAAATGAAATAAAGAAAATAGAATCATCAGGGGCGAAATATGTTCATATTGATATAATGGACGGATGCTTTGTTCCTAATATTTCTTTTGGGATGCCTATTATATCGGCTGTAAGAAAATGCACTGATTTGATACTTGATGTTCATGCAATGATTGTTGAACCACAAAGATATATTGAAGAATTTATAAAATGTGGTGCTGATATAGTTACATTTCATATTGAGGCGGTTGACGAAAAAATCGTTAGAGAAGCCATAACAACGATTAAAAAATTGAATAAAAAAATTGGACTTTCTATAAAGCCGAAAACTCCTGCCGAAACGATAATACCTTATATTAAAGATGTCGATATGATTTTGGTGATGACTGTTGAACCAGGATTTGGCGGTCAGAAATTTATGGCGGATACTATGGCAAAGGTAAGAAAAATCCGTGAATATGCAAACGAAATACATAAAGATATAGACATTGAAGTTGATGGCGGAATTAATAACGAAACAATAAAGATTGCTTCTGATGCTGGTGCTAATATTTTTGTGCTGGGAACAGCCTTTTTTAAGAGCCAAGAACCTCTTACAGCGGAAGAAATTCTTTCATTTACGGAGTAATATGAGAAACAAATCAATTTTAGCACTTTCTTGGGTCTGCGTTGCGTTAACGATGATAATGATTTTTTGTTTTTCCTCGCAAAATGCTGAGAAATCTACCGAAACAAGTTCAAGTGTTATCGAAAATGTTTTAGATATTGTTATGCCAGAGGAAGAAATTACGCCCGAAGTTGTGCAAAAATATCAATTTCCATTTAGAAAAGCCGCGCATTTTGGAATTTATATGTTACTTGGCTTTTGTCTTGCCAATGCTTTTCAAATCACCATAAAGAATAAGTGGTTTATTTCATACCCATCTTCTTTGATGGTTTCTATTCTTTATGCTATAAGTGATGAATGGCATCAGAATTTTAGTGAAGGCAGAGGACCAAGCGCAAAAGATGTATTTATAGATTCGACAGGGGCATTTTTAGGGCTTTTTGTATTTTTATTGTTTATTTACATTTATAGCCTTATAAAAGCCAAAAAACATTCTGAAAATGATTAAAAAAGCCTATCAACTGATAGGCTTTTTGTATTCCTTAATAATTTTGTTTATCGTTTCGATGAAGGTTAAAACTTCCTTTTTAGTATTGAATACCCCAAAACCAATTCTTACAGCACCACTTGCACCGGTTTTTAATTTTTTATGAGCAAGAGGAGAACAATGAAAACCACTTCTTGTACAAATGTTTTCTTTGTCAAGTAAAGAAGACATAACTGGCGAAGAGATTCCTTCCACATTAAAAATCAAAGTGTTTCCAGCATAATCATTCATTTTATAAATGGTTATTTTGTCATTTTCTTTTAAAAGATTATAAGCAGAAAGATATAAGTCTTCTTCGTGTCTGCGAACATTTTCAATACCAATACGTTTTAGCCATTTTAAACTTTCACATAGGCCAGAAATAAGAGGAGTAGACATTGTACCAGCCTCGTATCTTTCGGGTAAAAATTCTGGCATTTCTGTCTCAAAAGAATTTATACCAGTTCCACCTTCAATAATTGTAGAGCCTGTCAAATCTTTCCCAAATATTGCTATTCCAAGCCCTTGTGGACCATAAAGCCCTTTATGAGCAGGAATGCATAATGCGTCAATATTCATTTTCTTGATATCAATATCGTAAATTCCTGCACCTTGCGCGCCATCAACTATAAAGAAAATATTTCTTTTTTTACATAGATTACCTATTTTTTCTATCGGCAAACGCCTTGAACCGATATTTGATGCAAAAGTGCAAACAAGCATAGTTGTATTATCAGTTATACCATCTTCTATGCTTTTTAATATTTCTTCATCTGTTCCATCAGTCGAAAACAAACTGTAAGTTGCTAAATTTTGGCGAGAAAGACTGGCGATAGGACGAATTACAGCATTGTGTTCAATATCGCTTATTAAAATGTGAGAGCGAGGTTTAAAAGATGCCTTAATGGCAATGTTTAATGCATAAGTTGTGTTATAGGTAAAAATAACATTTTCTGGATTAGCATTAAACATATCGGAAATCAAAGTTCGGCATTCATAAATCTTTTCGGCGCTTTTTATAGATAAAGAATGAGAACTACGACCAGGGTTTCCACAATATTTTTTAATACAATTACAAATTTCATCGCAAAGACATTGAGGTTTTGGAAAGGTAGTTGCGGGATTGTCAAAATATATCATATTTTACCTATAAATTCAAAATTTCTGTATATTTAACATGTTTTTCTGCTAAGGCATCAGTAACGGAATATAAGTTTATACAATCAAATTTTATACCGTAGGCGCAACCATTGTGCGTCATATGAGGTTCAAGTTTGACAATATCTGCAATAATACCTTTTTCATGCAAAATCCTTTTCGCCTTCACCGCATAAGTCATAGATTTCAAGGAAGCAACACACATAAGAGCAACACCACCTTTGATGCCTAATTTTAGTATATGCAAAACGATATGAGAAGTCTATTGTTTAATTTATTAAATTGTATAATTAAAAAGCACCGAGAAATTCTACTCGGTACTTTTATTTTTATAATCCAAGAATTGAAGATGCGATTTTGAAATATATCAAGAGAGAAACAGCATCAATTATTGTTGTGATAAAAGGACTTGCCATAACTGCGGGGTCAAATCCTATTCTTTTTGCAAGAATTGGCAATGTGCAACCAACAATTTTAGCAACAATAACTACCAATACCAAAGTTAATGAAACCGCAAGGGCAACTTGTACAGTAATATCTGAATTTTTGAACAAAAGATTGTCAATAAGCATCATTTTTCCAAAGTTTACAACTGCAAGAGAAATACTGCAAAGAAGAGAAACTCTTAATTCTTTGAAAAGAACGCTAAAAATATCTCTCATTCTAATCTCTTCAACAGCAAGACCACGAATTATTGTAACAGAAGATTGTCCACCAGCATTACCACCCGTTCCCATAAGCATAGGAATAAACGCAATTAGGGCAGAACCTGCCGCTGCAACAAGTTTTGTTTCAAAAGAGTTAATAATCGCTCCTGTAAAGGTAGCGGAAAGCATAAGCAAAAAGAGCCATGGAATACGATTTTTCCAAATTTCAAAAACGCTTGTACTGAGATAAGGCTTATCAGAAGGAGTGATAGCGGCCATCTTTTCAACGTCTTCTGTGGTTTCTTCTTCGAGTACGTCAATGGCGTCATCGACAGTTACAATACCAACAAGACGATTTTCTTTATCAACGACAGGAAGCGCCAAAAGGTCGTATTTACTCATTTCTTTAACAACATCTTCTTTATCTTCGTCTGTATAAGCAACAATCATATTAGTTTCCATTATGTCGGAAATGATTTGTTCGTCATCAGATAGGAGAAGTGTTTTAGCGGTAACATAGCCCAAAAGCGTTCTATCAGGTTTAGTTACATAACAAGTATAAATGGTTTCTTTATCAACGCCTGTACGTCTTATGCGTTTCAATGCATCTTCAACTGTTATGTCCTCGTCAAGTCTTACATATTCGGTAGTCATAATGCTACCGGCAGAATCATCTGGATATTTTAAAATTTCATTAATAGATTTTCTTGCCTCATTAGAAGAGTTTTTAATTATTCTTCTGACAACATTTGCTGGCATTTCTTCGATAATATCAACAGTATCGTCAATATAGAGTTCGTCAAGAATTTCTTTTATTTCACTATCAGTAAAAGAAGAGAGAAGCAATTCCTGGGTTTCACTTCCCATTTCGACAAAAGTTTCAGCGGCAAGGTCTTTCGGCAAAACTCTAAATAAAATACTAATCTTTTTGTCAGGGAATTCTTCTAATACCAAGGCAATATCTGCTGGTTCCATTTCTTGAAGCAAAAGTTTTATAGCAAAGAAATTTTTGTCATCAAGAAGTTTTTCCGCTTCTTCAATGATTTCTTTGAGTTCTTCAAGTTCCATAATTTTTACCTCCAATCAAATTTTTGATGAAGGTGGATGTTAAAAGCGATGCGTTAAAATCCATTTACGCAAGCGCAAATATTCAAATAAATCCACCCTCGGGGAACGGTTATTCCGTTTTCGACGCTTACGGTCATGAATTTTCACTCCTTTTTAATATTTTTAATTCATTTAATTGTAACACATAAAATATATAAAAATCAATACGATTTAATAAAAAATTTTTTAAAAAGAAAAATAAATAT
>JAZSDJ010000059.1:0-5938 GCA_045531105.1 Eubacteriales bacterium
ATTTTTTATCCAAATCTCCCCCCCCAATTATATTTTTTTTCTATTTCCCTTTTTTTTTTGGGTGGGGGGGGGGTTAGTAATGAGTTGACTATCCACCCCCAACTCGCCCGGGCGAAAAATTTTTAAAAAATATTAAAAAAAACACTTGACAAAATACATAACTTGTGTTATAATATAATTGTTCCAAGAGAGAGGAACAAAAAAGAAAAGAGAGGTAAATAATTATGAAATTAGCAATGAATGAGAGTACAAAAGTTTCGGCAGTAGCCTATGCGAACAAGACTTGGTATAGACGAGAGGTGGTCTATATAAGAGAAAACATACTTGACGCTATGCCGATAGGTGTGCCAATGACCGCAAAAGAGGTTTGCGACAAGGTTGCGGAATTGGGTATTGCGGGAGTTTGGGGACACAGTACTTTAAAGATAAACCCCCAATCAGTTTATCAATGTTATAAATCACTTGAGCCTTATGGTGTTATGAAAAGAGAGGTTATAAAACTTGATACCCCCTATCAAATAGAGGTTGAGAGTGAATACCACGACGATTATAAAAACTGTTGGGCAACCAAGAAAAAGATTATAACTATTGACACAGTGACAAAATATGTGAGGGTGGTGTAATGATTGAAACCATTGCGATATTGATTTTATTTTGTGTAATATTGGCTATGGCAGTCTATGCGACTGCTACAATGCTACGACTAATTTTTAAAGGCACTTTAACCCTTGCCCCTCGCTATCTTAAAGTGGTGGCTTGGTTCTTTGTAGTAAGTGGTTCGGTGTTTTCGGTATGGTCTTTATGGAATATAATAGTAATATTACTACCTATTGTATGAGGGGCGGATATCCGCCCCTTTCTTTTGTCTCAGCGCGCCGCCCACGACCCGGGTGGCGCGAATTTCGTAAATTAGACACCTTGCACAAAATCATTGTGAAATTTTGTGCAAAATTACTACTTGACTTTTTCCTATAATAGTAGTATAATTAAGATACTGAAAGAGAGGTAATTAACTATGGCAAACATTATTAAAGAGAAAAACATTTATACATTTGAACTTGACCCCTTAAAGCAAAGCACTAACTCACGCATTTATGCACTTGACATCAACACAGGCGAGTTTATCAACACCAAGACAGGCAAGGTGCTCACCACCAACCCACAAGGCATAAAGCCACTAATTAGAAGTTATCCTAATATGAGTTGTGTTATGCAATATATCTATAATCGAGTTGGTTATTGGAGTCATTCTATTACTGCACTTGACCCCGAAATACTTATGGCATTTGATAAATTAGATGGCATAAACTGTCCACCCCAAAAAGTTGCTCATCTTGAAATATCACGCCTTAACATTCTTATAAAGCATTTGGGCGAACTCGCTAAAATTATACAAGAGAAAGACCCTGATGAATATTCATTAAATAATTGTGCTTTTGAGTTTGATACCCAAGATTTTATGAAAGCATATAATTTAGAATACAATGACTACTTTACAAGAGAGAGTTGTCAAAATTTAATAGCAATACAAAGAGAATTGGCTGACATAGGAATTAACCCTACCCTTTATATGCCAAGAATTGTATATCATTATCAGAGAGGACTTTGGGCATTGTGTTCTTGTAATCGAGGGTATGTTGCTAATGAAATGTTGGTAAATATGGTAAGATATGCCCACGCTTTACAAGTAGAAATACCAAAAGGCGATTTTATGAGAGCCTATGCTGAACTGTATAAAAATTATATGATAAACAAAACTGCAATAGATAACAAGGCACTTGCTGAATGGAATGACTTGCCAAGCCTTGCTTTTGAAACTGACGAGTTATGTGTGGTTATACCAAAAACAGTTGAGGAATTTAGGCAAGAGGGTGATAGTCAAAGTAACTGCGTTTATACTATGTATTTACAAAAGGTAGTAGAAAATAGAACAAGAGTTGTTTTTATAAGACAAAAAAGCAACCCCGACAAATCTTATATCACTTGCGAGGTTGATAAAAAAGGTATAATAAGACAGTATTTGACAAAATACAATTATCAACCACAAGAGGAAAATGCCATAAAGTTTAAAACACTTTATCAAAATTATCTCAACAGTGTGTGGGCAAAGGGTTAAACCCCTTGCCCCACGCGGCCCGGGCAAAATTTTTTTGAAAAAACACTTGACAAAATGCTACAAGTATGTTATAATACTACTATACCAAAAGAGAGGAATTGATTATTATTAAAATGTATTGTACCCTTGACACCGAAACAGTAGGCGGTGCCACAAACCCTTTAGGCTTTTATCATTTAGGCGGTATTATTCATAATCGCAATGGTGAAATAGTAGGTTGTTTTAACTATGTGATTGCGGAAATGCTACCTTATGTGCTAAATGACGATTATGCCAAGCAAAACATACACCTTTATTTTGAAATGCTACACAATGGCACTGCGACCTTGATAGACACACAAGCCCACGCAATAGAGGTTGTAAACTCAACACTTGATTTTTACAATGTAAATGTAATGACTGCGTATAATAGCGGTTTTGACTACTGCAAGACACTATGTGCGGAATTGCTTGAGGGTAGAGAATTCATTGACCTTTGGCTAATGGCACTTGAAACAATTTGTTACAAAGCAAGTTTTAAAAAGTTTTGTGAGGAAACCGAAAGATACAACAAGAAAGGCAGTTGTAAAACAAATGCGGAAACAGTTTTTGCTTATCTAATCAATGAGCCGAACTACTGCGAGGAACATACTGCACTTGAGGACGCCAAGATTGAACTTGAAATCTTTAATGCTTGTATCAAGTCACACAAAAAATTTACACCAAACACACATTGGTTTGATAGTGAAAACAAATTTGCTTTAATACCAAAAATAGAGGGTTAACCCCCTCTATTTTTTGCCCGGGCAAATTTACCCGGGCGCCCCCACTTTAGTGCTTTAAAGTGTTAACAAAACTTTTTAAAAAATTTTTAAAAAAGTACTTGACAAATAGAGGTAGGTGTGGTATAATTAATAATGTCAAGGGGAGAGGGAAATACAGGTCTCCACTCACAGTCGCGACAAGTGAGAGATTGCTCGCCCCCTTGTTTAAATAAAAAGTCAAGCAAAAAAAATTAAAAAATAATTAAAAAAATGCTTGACAAATGATAGCAAATGTGCTATAATAATAATGGTGAGAGGGAAAGCCACCCAACACCAAACAAAATATTTTAGAAAAGGAAAGTGATTATTTATGGCTAAGAAAATGACTATTGTTGAACAGTATGGTGCGATTGTGGCAAAGTGCAAGGACATCTTGACTGCCGACGAAATTGCGTTTCTTGAGGGCAGAGCCGAATTGGTTGCCAAGAAAAACGCAACTCGCAAACCCACCAAAGCACAGGCTGAAAATGAGGACATCAAGGCAAAAATTCTTGAGGTTATGGAAAGCGGTGTGTCTTACACTGTGACCGACATTATGAAAATGATTGGTCTTGAGTCTAACCAAAAGACTTCCGCCCTTGTGCGTCAGTTAAAGGAAGCCGACCTTGTAGTCCGCACTGAGTCCAAAGGTAAAGCATACTTTACCAAAGCATAGTCAATAGGGGGACAAAAGTCCCCCTTGACAAACCCCCAAAGGTGTGCTATAATAATAAAGGGGTGAGAAAATGGACAAACAAGTTGAACAGTTAATGGAATTGTTAGGTTGTAGTGAGGAACAAGCCAAGCAAGTTATCAATGATGACAAGGCTATTGACAAAATGACTGTGAGTGAGTGCGAAAGTGATTTGAGCCAAGAGCAAAAGGCAACTGCCAAAAAAGCAAGGCAAGGCGACCGAAAACCCACTGTGTATAATTTTAGTACAAGGGAACGCAAAGCCGACACTGACAAAGGCAAGTTAATTGAACTTTTAGCAAGTGCGATAAATCTCGCCACTAACCAAGAGCCAACTATAACCAATGCCGAAAGGCAAATTGATTTTGTCTACAATGGTCGCAAGTTTAGAGTGGTGCTATCGGCACCAAGAAATTAAGACAAGGGGGTGCAATAGTGCCCCCTGATTTGCGGTCGCGGCGCCCGTACGCGCATTAAGGCTAGGGTAATGATGCCGCGAACGGGCGGCCGCACGGGCAAAAATTTTTTGAAAAAACACTTGACAAATCGCTACAAGTGTGCTATAATAATAATGTCAAGAGGTCATAGGAAATTCAGGTAAGTTAGGAAGAAAGCAAACGCGTCAATGCCAAACATACAATAATGAGAAACTGCAATTGTCCTTTTCAAAAAGTTGCAAATTTTTGAAAAACCTCTTGACAAATTACATAAACTGTGTTATAATAGATACAGTGAAAGAGAGGTAATACTATGAACGCAATGTTTGAAAAAGTAAACAAATTATTAGAACAATACATCGGTGGTCAAATTTTCTTTACTGAACTTGATAAGGCAGTAAAATTCAACAAAGAAATTTTAACTGAACTTGTTGAAATGGTAGATCGAGAGTATCGCGGTGTTAATACAATAGCAAGTGGTGAAATTGGTTTGTCTATGCACAACTTGGGTGTAATGGTTGATTACCTTGTGCCAGGTGGTTTGCGATTTGACCCCACCAAAATCAACCTTGAACCATTTGCCGATAGAATCAAGGGCGAGCCTTTTGTTTTTATTGATGATTCTTATTTTAGTGGCAAGACCGCTATGGTGGTAAAAGAGGAAATCGAAAAACTTGGCGGTGTGTGGCTTGGCTCGGTGGTAGCCTATGATGGCTCAAAGGTCAAAGACCCCACAGTTAAATCTCTTTATCGCTATTATGACCACTATGACCTATTGGGTCGCCCCCTCGCTTGAGGGGTTTGCGCCCGGGCGAAAAATTTTTGAAAAAGTACTTGACAAATGGTGTAAAGTGTGTTATAATACTAATAGTGAAAGAGAGGTAATACTATGTACTGTGGAAAATGTGGAAATGATGACAACAAGGTAATTACACAAGAGGTTGAGCAAGATGGCAACATTGTAACTATCTCATACTTTGGGGTATGCGAAAAATGTGGCGAGCCTTTGGGTATTAAAGAAACCTTTGAACAAACCTCTTGGGACTACATTGACAAAGAAAATGTGAAAAAAGCACTTGACAAATTCCGCAAAGTGTGGTATAATGTATAAAGTGAAAGAGAGGTAATAAAAAATGAACATTCTATTATTTACAGTCGCAACAATAATCAATATTTGCTTATCAACAATTCGCTCACTGTGTACTATTAAAGGTGGTAAAATGGTATCGGCAATTACAAACGCTGTGTGCTATGGATTTTACCCTTTGATAGTAATGCTCACCGCAAAAGACACAGTTAGCATTATAACAAATATGGCAATAACTGCTATTGCGAATTTTGTTTGTGTATATGTGATTAAATTAGTTGAGGAAAAAGCAAGGAAAGACAAATTGTGGAAAGTGGAAATGGCAATACCCTTTGAGTTTGCCGACGAGGTTATTGAAAGATTAAAAAGCACAGGAAATTGGATACCATTTAATTACAATTATTTAGGTAGTTGGTGTATTTTTAATTGCTATTGTGATACTCAAGACCAAACCGCATTTGCTAAAAATTTGGCAAAAGAATTTAATGGTAAAATTTCGGCTTATGAAAGCAAATCACTAATCTAATGAGAGAGGGTGGAAACACCCCCTCTCTTTTTCTTTGCCCGGCCCGCGCACATCCCATGCGCGCGGAATTTAGCGCTTTAAAGCATTGCAGTATTTTTTCGTCCGCACGGGCGCTCGGCAAATTGCACAAAAAAATCCTGAAAACATTTTTACATTTGTGCATTTTACCAATAGACAAATCGCTTGTAATGTAGTATAATAAATAATGTCGAGAGGGGATAACAAAAATCCTTGCAAGGTTGAAAAAATTTCAAAAAAGTTTAAAAAACCTCTTGACAAATGGCACAAAATGTGCT